>JANSXJ010000169.1 GCA_024743015.1 Hyphomonas sp.
AAATACGGCCTGTAAGATCGCTTTCCAGGTTCCATACAAGGATGGCCGCGGCGGTGGCTCTGAAGACGATCCTCACGCGTTTGACCCTGATACGGTCGCCAGCGCCAAGGAGCGTCGCCGCATTGACGAATTTATCCTCTACGCCATCGGCGCTGCCGAAGAGGCTGTCGAGGATTCAGGCTGGGTCGCCGAAACCCAGGACCAGCAGGAACGGACAGGCGTTCTGATCGGGTCCGGTATTGGCGGCTTGCAAAGCATCTATGACTCGTCGATCAATCTCTATGAGAATGGGCCGCGAAAGGTGAGCCCGTTCTTTATTCCTTCTGCTTTGATCAATCTCGCCTCCGGGCAGGTCTCGATCAAGCATGGCTTCAAAGGCCCCAATCACTCCGTCGTCACTGCCTGCGCCACTGGCGCGCATGCGATCGGCGATTCGGCGCGTCTTATTCAATATGGCGACGCCGATGTGATGATTGCCGGCGGATCCGAAGCAGTTATTTGCGAACTCGCAATTGCCGGCTTCTGTTCAGCCAAAGCGATGTCGACCAAATTCAATGATGAGCCCAAACGGGCCTCCAGGCCATATGACGAGGCGCGGGACGGCTTTGTCATGGGCGAAGGGGCGGCTGTGCTTGTCCTGGAAGAGTATGAACACGCCAAAGCGCGCGGTGCGAAGATCTACGCAGAAGTCGCAGGCTACGGCCTGACCGGCGATGCCCACCACATCACAGCGCCTGCGGAAGGCGCCGAGGGCGGCTATCGTGCGATGAAGATGGCTGCGGGACATGCGGAGCGCAATCTCGGCCTGACCCTTGACCAGATCGATTATGTCAACGCGCACGGCACCTCAACGCCGCGCGGGGATGAAGGCGAAGTGGGTGCGGTCGAACGCCTGTTTGGCGATCACTCGAAAAATCTGTCCTTGTCTTCAACCAAGTCTGCTGTTGGGCACTTGCTCGGCGCTGCTGGTGCGATTGAGACGGCGTTTTGCGCGCTCGCCATTCGCGACCAGGTTATGCCGCCGACCTTGAACCTGGACAATCCGAGCGTTGAAACGCCTATCGATCTCATTCCGCACAATGCGAAAAAAGGTCAGGTGCGCGCAGCGATGACGAATTCATTCGGCTTTGGCGGAACTAACGCATCTCTCATCCTTAAGCAGGTTGACTAGATCGGCGACTAAAGCGACCAATTAAGCGCTGGGGCCAGAACAGGACTTTGCGTCTGAATGCGTTTTTTAAAAGCTCTATTTGCCTTCACAATCGTCGTTGCCGTCATTGCTGGCGGCGCGGCTGCTTATGGATGGTATTGGCTGCAGGGTGAGCTTGGCAAACCCGGGCCGATGGCAGCCGAGTACGAATTTACGATCGAAGGCGGCGAAGCGCTCGCCAGTGTCGCGAACCGGCTTGAGGATGAAGGCCTGATCGAAGACAAAAGAGTGTTGCGGCTAAAGGCGCGCCTGGACGATGTCGAAACCGACTTGAAGGCGGGTTCTTACATTGTCCCCGCGCGCGCCAGTGTTGCTGAAATCCTTGAACAGTTCATTCAGGGCGATGTGATCGAATATCGCCTGACTATCCCCGAAGGTCTGACCACGGCTCAGATCCTGCGACGGGTCGAAGCTGCTGATCACCTCACTGGAGACTTACCGGAGCGGGAATTTGCGGAAGGTGTGCTGCTGCCAGATACTTACGCATTCGGCGCCAATACGACGCGAACGCAGTTCCTGGAGCGGATGGAGACGGCGCAGCAAGCGCTGCTTGAAGAGTTATGGCCAGAGCGTCAGGACGGGCTTCCGATCAGCACGCCTGAGGAAGCTGTCATTCTGGCGTCTGTCGTCGAAAAAGAAACCGCATCTGCGGATGAGCGCCCCTTGGTTGCTGGATTGTTTGTCGGGCGCTTGAAAAAGGGTATGCGCCTCGAGAGTGATCCGACGATCATCTACGGCGTTTCGAAAGGCGAACCGCTTTATAATAAGCGGGGTCAGCGCCGGACGCTTTATCGCTCGGAGATCAATCGGAAGACCGACTGGAACACGTACCAGATTGATGGTCTGCCGAAGACGCCCATCTGCAATCCTGGACGCGACGCAATTGCTGCGGTCCTCAACCCGCCTGAGACTGACTATGTCTTTTTCGTTGCGGATGGAAAAGGTGGACATCTGTTTGCTGAGACTTATGCCGAGCACCGAAAGAATGTTGCGGCTTACCGGGCATATGAGCGCGGTGAAATCTCGCGCGAACGGGAGAATTGATGGGTATTTCCGGGATGACCGGCTTCGCACGCGTAAGCGAAGAAGCCGAGTGGGGCAGTTGGAGTTGGGAAGCACGCAGCGTTAATGGCAAAGGCCTCGACGTACGCGTCAACATGCCCACGGGTCTGGAGGAGGTTGATCAGGCCATCCGCAAAGCAATCAACGCGACCTTCAAGCGGGGAAGCTTGCAGATCGGTCTGAGAATTGAACTCTCAGGGGCAGAAAATGTCAGCATCAATGAAGATGTTTTGGCGACTCTGACGGCTGCCTACGAACGCGCCGAGGGTGCCATGGCGACCGGCGCAGCACTCGCAACCCTGATGGGCATACGCGGCGTGGTTGAGGCTGAGACTCTCTCTATGCGCGATTTGAAAGATGTTGACGGAGCGATCAAAGCGCTCATCGAAACCGGAAAATCGGCTATTAAAGCACTGCATGAGCGTCGCTCGCAGGAGGGCGAAGAGCTGAAGTCTCTATTTGTCGGACAATTGTCTGAAATGGAGGCGCTCGTCCAGCAAGCCCTTCAATACGCGGATACGCAAAAATCGGCACTCGCAGAAAAATATCGTGCGCGCATCGCGGAGTTCGATTCGGAGGGAGCGGTTTCGGACGAACGTCTGGCAACTGAAGTGGCCGTGCTCGCGGCGAAAGCAGACGTTACGGAGGAGCTGGATCGGCTTCAAGCACACATTTCGCGCGGACAATCCCTGGTTGACGGCGACGGCTCAGTTGGACGGGATCTCGGATTCCTTGCACAGGAGCTTAATCGCGAAGCCAATACGCTATGCTCTAAATCTGCATCCCTGGATTTGACGAATGCCGGACTCGCGCTCAAAAGCGTCATTGACCAATTCAAGGAGCAAGCCGCGAATGTCGAATAGTGCCGATTCTGAACCGCGCCGGGGCTTGATGCTGGTGATTTCCAGCCCGTCAGGCGCAGGCAAAACGACGCTTGCGCGCATGCTGATGAAAGAGTTCGAGGACGTCGTCTTGTCGGTATCCGCGACAACTCGAGAGGCCCGTCCGAACGAAACAGATGGGGTCGACTACCATTTCCGGACAGAAGAAGATTTTCGCCAAATGATTGCGAGACGCGAGTTCCTCGAATGGGCCAAGGTCTTTGATCGTTATTACGGAACCCCGCGCGCTGACACGGTAGCGCAATTGGAGGCGGGGAACGACGTTTTGTTTGATGTCGACTGGCAGGGAGCCGACGCGCTGCACGACCAGATGCCGAATGACTGCGTGTCAGTTTTTGTGTTACCGCCCAGCATAGAGGCGTTGGAAGAGCGCCTCGCTGCGCGCGAAGGATCAACACCGGACATGGTCGCAAGGCGAATGCGCGATGCCCAGGCCGAAATCCTGCACTGGCGACGTTATGACTATTGTATCGTCAATGATGATCTCGAAGAGGCGTATGGAAAATTGCGTCGGATCCTTTTGGTGGAGCGAACCAAGCGCCTTCGTGAACACAAATTGGAAGATCATGTGCGTCGCTTGCTGGGCGAGCTTTAGTGGATCACTGTCAGCTTGATCTTGCCGGATAATGTGTCACCGGGGGCTAGCCATTTGAGGCCAGTGACGTCTTCTGCGAGATCGCTATTCACGGCATTCGGTGCATGGGTAATCGGCTCTGCGCAGAAATAGTCTTCTCCGGGCGGTACAAAGATCGTTGCATGTTCGAAAACCGGATCTGACTTGATCGAGACGCCGTGCGTTGGCCAGTTTATCTCGATCGTACCCGCATCGACGGAGTAGGAGGTGTCCAGGGTCATGTCGTCCACGATCCGCGCGCGCGAAAGGTCGTCGGTGATCTTTACCGGCGCCGGCGCGTTGCTGCCCGTTTCCGAATCGACACTCCAGACATGCGTAGTCGGAACGATCAATGTTGCGCCTTCGCGTGAGAAATAGGGATGCCAGCCCAATCCGGCTGGCATCGGCGTGTCACTAAGGTTTTCGACCGAAAGCTCAACGCTCAATCGAGTGTCGGACAATTGGAAATCCTGGCGGGCCTTGTAGGTCCAAGGCCAGGCGTCCGCCGCATGATAATAGGACAAGGAAGCGCGGGTCTTGGATTGCGATTCCACCTTCCACACATCCTGCCAGCCATGCCCATGGATGGCATGAGGCTCCGGGGGCAGATTGGCGTGTAGATGGATTTCTCGCTCGTTGACCTGGAACCCGGCATCATGAATGCGCCCAACGAACGGCACCATAGCGAACGCAGAATATTTAAGAGGATCAAAGGCAGGCCCCACGCGCTCTGGCGCTGGTCGCAAGACATCGAGATCTCGGTGTTTCAGCTTGCTGACGGCCCCACCCGCGCAGGGGTCTAGTTCCAACAGCATATCGCCTTTAACCAGCGTCACCCGCATGTGTCGCCTCCCCAAACCTATCGGCAAGTACCCGAAAATCCGATTGAGACAGAGTTTCAGCTCTAGCCGTAGGATCTATGTTGCAGGATTCGAGCCATTGGACAGTGTCGAGCTTCACCGTTTTCGCGAGCGGTCTTAGTGCCGCCCTCATCATTTTGCGGCGCTGACCGAAGGCTGCGGTCGTAATCTTTTCGAGGCTTGCCAGATCTGCATAACGGTCTTCAGGACAGAGCGGTCGAAACACCGCCACCGCAGAATCGACTTTCGGCGGCGGCTTGAATGCGCCGGGAGGTAGGGTGAAGGCGATGTGGGCTTCGCAGACAGCCGCTGTGAGTACGGCGAGGCGACCATAGTGACGTTCGCCTGGACCAGCACAGACCCGCTCCGCGACTTCTTTCTGGAACATCAACGCCATTTCTCCACGCCAGGATCCAGCCTTCAGCCAGTTGATCAGTAAGGGCGTGCCTACATTGTAAGGGAGGTTTGCGATAATCATCACAGGCGTTGCAGACGCGGTAATGGTCGGGAGGTTCTCCCACGTCACTTTACGTGCATCCTTCTCGATGACGCTGAGCCGACCATCTTTGGTCTCAGGCCAAGCGCGCAGCCCGTCCGCAAAGCGTTCGTCTGCTTCAACACAAGTTAGAGAATGCGCTCCAGCATCCAGTATGGCTCGCGTGAGGCCGCCTGGGCCGGGACCAACTTCAATGACAGTTCTACCTTCGACTGGACCCGCTGCGAGCGCCGTTCGACGCAAGATATCTGGATCGAAGAGAAAATGCTGCCCCAGAGCCTTGCGGGCTCGAGCTTGGGTCAATTCCGGGTGATCATCCATCATATACGTCCCGGTTCGAGATCATTTTGTGAGCGAGATCTATCGCTGCGACGAGGCTATCGGGCCTGGCTGTGCCAACGCGGGCCGCGTCATACGCTGTACCGTGATCCGGGCTGGTTCGGATGATCGGCAGGCCAAGCGTTGTGTTGACGCCGCCCCACATATCGAGAGTCTTCACGGGGATAAGCCCCTGATCATGGGTCATTGTGATGACCGCATCATAACGACCCTGGAGGGCCTCATGAAATACGGTATCGGCGGAGCGGGCGTCGGAGATATCCACCCCTTCAGCGCGCAAGTGTGCGGCGATCGGATTGATGAGATCGACTTCCTCGGTGCCGATGGTTCCGTTCTCTCCGGCATGCGGATTCAGGCCGGTAAAGGCGATACGAGGCGTCCGTAACCCAAAATCCCTGCGCAGCGCGGTATCTGTGATCCTTGCGATTTGTGTCAGGCTAGACGGCGTCAGATGCTTCCCCACTTCGAGAAGAGGGACATGAATCGTCGCGAGTGATACTCGTAATCCGCCACCCACAAGCATCATCACCGGCAGGATAGAGTGGTTTGAGTGCGCGTTGCAGAGCTCTGCAATAAACTCGGTGTGCCCGGGGTGCGAAAATCCCGCTGCGTACAAGACGGCTTTCGATATCGGATTTGTCACCATGCCAGCAGCTTCGCCGGTTAAGCAAAGTGCGGTCGCGCGCTGAATGGCGTCGATGGTCGCAGAGGCCCCCGCAGTGGATGGTCGCCCAGGCTGAATGCGTTCGAACTCATCAATCTCAAGCGAAAGGACAGGAAGGGCGCTCGGAAAAACCTCTGCCGCTTCAGAGATCTTGGAAATCGTACAAACCGGAATCTCAGTTTGATAGAGACGCGGATCGCCAATGACGCAGAACGCTTTGCCGCCTGAAGCGGACGCTGCCTGCCAAGCTTTTATCGTGATTTGTGGGCCGCATCCTGCCGGATCTCCCATCGTCACGGCGAGAGGCGGATGCGTCAGCGTCAACTTGGTTACTGGCGGCGAATAATCGTCGCTTCCCGGCGGAGATTCCGCAGGCTGCGCTCTGAGATCATGCCGAGTTGTTCGCTATACAAACGATCTTCGATTTGATCCGCACTCGGCGCTGCTTCGACATCGTCGCGGCGATCGCAGACATACATAACGGCCAGCGTACCCGATTGCGCGAATATATCGGTTGCTTCGCCAATCGGTGTCGAAGTCACCATGGCTTGGGCTTCCGGGCCGAGATCTTCCACATTGAGATCATTCAACGCAACCGCGCGAAGATTGTCGTCCGCGTCCGCGACGGTTTCTACTGCCGCGCATCCCTCAATCCGGTCAACGGCGGCCTTCAATTCAACGTCGCTGCCATTGTTGACCGTCAGGCGTTTCACATCGACCAGTGTCGTCGCTTCAGATGGATCACGTTTGCTCCGCACGCTCATGAGATAGATGCCATCGTCAACGGTAATCGGAGCGGTCAGACCGGGCCCGGTTATGTTTTGAAGGACAGCTCTGCGTTCGTCCTCAAAATTATCCAGAACGACCCAACCCATGTCCCCGCCTGTTGCGGCGGTTGGCGCTGAAGAGAATCGCTGCGCCGCGACTTCGAAAGGAGCACCGGCGCGCAATTGCTCCAGAATTGAGTTCGCTGCGGTCAGGGCCTGGGCTTTGTCTTCGGGCGTGGGCGCGAACAGGAAGATTTCAGACACGAGATATTGTTCTTTCTTCGCATCTGCCTGGAGGCGTTTCAGCTGCTCCTGAATCTGATTGTCCGAGATACGAATTCGCGATCCGTAGAGTCCGCTCATGATCCGACGCCAGGCGATGTCAGCACGCGTCTGATCTTCCAGGCTGGCAGGGTTCACGCCGGACTGGAGTAGGCTGGTGATAAGCGAGTCGCGCGTCAGACCTGACTGCTGCGCGAGGCGATCGATGGAATTCGCAATGTCATTGTCAGACACTTCGACTTCATATTCTGCCGCTTCCTGCAGCTGCAGCTTTTCGTCGATCAACTGTTCCAGGGCCTGCGCTGTAATCTGCTGTACTTGCTCCTGCGTCGGCTGTTGACCGCCAAGGCTGAGCAGAAGCAACCGTGCGCGCTGGCGGACATCCGTGAACGAAATGGGGTCATCATTTACAACGGCGATGATGCCTTCAATCTGAAGGGCTTCAGG
>JANSXJ010000386.1 GCA_024743015.1 Hyphomonas sp.
GGAAACTGCTTCCCGAAGAGCCTTTACAATTTTTTTTGTTTGCTCTGGCGTGTACTCGTATGTCTGGCGGTTAGACAAATTCCCGACCAACCTAATGGCGTCGAGCGCCTTATTTGTTCTCTTCTCGGCTAAAACACGAAACTTCGAACTCTTTGAATCTTCAGATGACACCGAATGCACCTTTCCCAGCTACTCGGAGCTCAGATAAGCGAAGCAAATTTTATTTTCAATATATTTTGCATTTATTTTTCATATATTCTCTTTTTAAGGCGTTTTCGGAGCATACTTTGACAACATATTTCGGATTTTTTCCAAAATAGATTCAAATGGGTATACGTGAAAGTGGGTGAAGCGAACTTTTGTGGTGCTACATTAGGCCCTGATGCAACCGAGGGGTGCCGAACTGTAAGCTCTATGGATCATTCTTGTAGCCGAGCGGAAGAATCATAATCGCAAAGGGAGCATGAGACCGCGCTGCCGAGCTAGGATTATTCAGGCTAAAGCGAAATTTGAAGATATTTCCGGTCATGGAAAGTCGCGTATTAGAGAAAAGTGCCTGCCTATGGCGTCCCTCAGTTCCAAAGAGCCTCTTGAGCCCAATTCCGCGGAAACCCCGCGGAAGAAGTGCTGAACAAGTCGCTATTCGGAAACGTTTGAAGCAGTTCTTTGGTGCGCAGATGCCAATTAGTGCCAGCGTTTAATTGCTTGGTCAGATAGGCCAATATTGTACACACCCCATAGAGTTTTTCTTGTGATGTCCGGGACGCCAACACATGATCCATTTCTGGAATTTGTCCGCGTCTTGGAAATCTGGGTTGGTCAACCATTGCACGATTCCAAAGTCTGCCGTGATGCGCGCAAACGTTGCGCACGAAGGTTAGGGCCCGGGTCCAACTTGGAAGCACTCTAACATCAACAACGCCAAACTCTTGCCCAATGGCTTGCGCGTCGGCGTGTCGCATTCCAGCCAAAAAATGAGACAATAAGCCGAGCTCCCAAACCTCCACCGAAATCCAAATTGGAAGAAATCGTTCGGAAGTGTACTTGGATCGAAAGTGCGTGACAAACTCATCGCGAGAGCGCTCTTCACACTTATCAAGCCGCGTCATCCAATCTTGAAACTTCGTTCGGCCGCCTGGTCGCCGAGAACGGTTAAAGTTTCCGTGCACGTAAGCAGCGTCTCGATGTGCTAATGGCCCGAACCGACCCATTTTAAGCGTGATACTAGTTCGTAGCGCGATCTCTATTCGCTCAATGGCGTCTAGAATATGAAGTCGAAGCTTCTTATCGAAGACATACAACGCTACTGCATCATGCAATTTCGCTCCGTCGCGAAATTGGTCTGTCCTGATGTTGTTTTGGATCTCTCTAAATGGGTACCAATACGCGCTCAGTCGGTAGTACCCAATTTGCGATAAAGCTCTCACACTAAGCGCTCGGTCACCTATATCCATTCCACGACTTTCCAGCAGCAAAATCTGTTCGTCGATGTCGAGATATGGTTTTGTGTAGTGCATTAGAAACTAGAAAGCCGACCCGTACACAAAGTGCAGAGGGGCCGACCATATTGAGTTCCACATATATAAAAACGTTGGTTTTGTCAACGTTTGAGAATGCACATACCCTCGGTTTGGCCTAACCCACCCCATGCTTTGGATTAACTATTCCCTCCTGATATCCTGAAAAAAAACGTCTTTTTTGACCCACACTAGGCGAGTCAGTGTTCTGCCAAATTTATCCCGGTATTTGAACTCATTTCCGAAAGAGCCAGTCTTTTATTTACCACGATTCAAGGATTAGTGGAATTTGAACTGTGTTCCAAGCGGATTTCCAGAATCGCTATGAACTCAAGTCTATCTTGCGGCTAGCCGAGTATTAGCAACCAGTCAGGACTAATCGTTACGACACTCCTGACCACCCCAACCTAGAAGTACAAGACCTGAGAAATACGCTCTTGGCTATTCCGCACCATCGTTAAGTCGATCCATAGCTGACTGAGCCATCTGCTTCCTGTTCGCCGCCGCTGTGTAAAGGACGACCTCTTTCAAATTCTGATGCCCGGTAATCGACATAATCTCATGAGGTGTACATCCAGCTTCAGCCAAACGCCGCGCGATCGCCTTTCGCAACCCGTGAGCGGTAAGACCTTTCAATCCAGCTTGATCAGTAACGTCCCTGAACCAGTTTCCGAAACCGGCAGGCGTATATGGTTTCCCGAATGACGTTGTGAGAAAGACGAGTTGATCGCGCGAACACTGTTTTAGCGCCGTCGACAGCATTGGATGGACCGGAATGCTGACATCGTTTCCCGTCTTCGTTTGTTTGATCGTCAGAATGCCATCTCGAATGTGTTGCGGTCCAACTCGAACGACATCCGAACGACGAAGACCAGTGTAAAGGAGAAGCATCAGAGCGAGGTGGGCTTTCGTTCCCGCGGGATGAGCTTTGATGTAGTCTTCAATGTCCGTCTCTTGCCACGACTTGAAGCCTGCTGTTTTGATTTTGATCTTACGAACAAATTGTGTTGGATCGTCTTCTCTCAGCTCAAGCTCGATCGCTTGCCGCATGAGAAGATGTAAGATGCGAAGGAAGTTATTTGCGGCAGATGGCGTATCAGACTTCTCACGCATCATCTGCCGGATGTGACGAGGTTGAAGGCGAGATGCAGTCTTCTCACCATGCTGTTTACGAAAGCGCTCAATTATGCCGCGATAAGTCGATTTCGTGCTGGGTTTTAGGTTTTTGAAATCCGCAGATTTGTAATACGCGACAATCACTTCATTCAGTGAACCGGGCTTATTTCGATCCGCGCCAATCGCGGGCCGTGGTCCATTCATGGCCTTCTGATAAGACTTCCAGAAATCATCGCTAAAGAGGGGCCCAGCGAGCGCGACGTCTTTGTAGCCTTTTCGACGAAAGTAGATGCGTTGTCGGCCATGTCGATCGTCGTATATCTTCAGATAAGGCGGTCGTTTTCGATTGGCTGCCATGGATCATCATCCCATTCGTTGTCGTTATCTGACGCTAGACTCTCAAAAGCCGAGTCCAGGCGCAAGCGGTCCCAAACTTTTCTTGTTCGAATAGGTATGGGCTCAGGCATGAGTCCTTCGCGAACCAGCTTATCGAACGTGCCTGGCGACACTCCAATATATAGGGCTGCTTCAGATCTTGAGAGTCCTCGCGGCCTAATGCTCGGCTTTCGATCTATTGGACCTTCCATCTTTCATCTCACTCTACTCCATCACCGAAAGTGGTCAAAAACTGTCGCCCGGGATGCTTGTCTAATCAGGATTTACAGAAGGATTCTGAAAGTCAAATCGCGAAATTCCCCATCGAGTTGAGCAATAGAAAATTCGAGCAAAATCGTGCAAAAGCGGGCAAATGCGGGAACAATCGTGACGCTCAAAACCGGAGCAGTGCGACGTTCTGACACAGAGGCTTTTGTCAGGTTAGACGATGAAAGACGCAGTCTAACCGATTGTTTCAATATGAAATATTTTGCAGCAGGCACCTGCGGTGCCTAGCCTCTGAGTAGTTTAGTACTCCAGGAGGCACAACATGCGCGCACAAAAAGCCAGCAACGAAAACA
>JANSXJ010000081.1 GCA_024743015.1 Hyphomonas sp.
GTCGGTTCCCTGAGCGCGCCATTGAAATGGCTGTTAAGCGCATGATGCCAAAAGAAAGCACGCTGGCCCGCAAGCAGTTTTCGAAACTGCGTGTCTATGCCGGCGCAGAGCACCCGCACGAGGCCCAGGGCCCGGAAGCGGTCGACTTTGCTGCGATGAACACCAAGAACACGAAAGTCGCTTAAAAGATGGCTGAAACTGCACAATCTCTCGAAGACCTGAAAAACGTCACTGACGGCGAAGGCGCTGTCGAGCTGGCTCCGATCACGGCTGAGCCGAAGATCGACGAGCACGGACGTTCCTATGGCACGGGTCGCCGCAAGTCTGCGACGGCACGGGTCTGGCTGAAACCGGGTTCTGGCAAAATCACCATTAACGGCAAGGACCAGGACGAGTATTTCGCCCGCCCGGTTCTGCGTATGGTGCTTGAGCAGCCTCTCGTCGAAGCGGATCGTCGCACACAGTATGATGTGATCGCGACTGTCAAAGGCTCTGGCCTGTCCGGTCAGGCTGGCGCGGTCCGTCACGGTATTGCGCGCGCGCTGGTCAATTACGAGCCAGAACTACGCCGCGTATTGAAGCCGTTTGGCTTCATGACGCGAGATCCGCGTGTTGTTGAGCGTAAGAAGTATGGCCGCGCGAAAGCCCGCCGTAGCTTCCAGTTCTCCAAGCGCTAAGCACAAGTCCGACTGTCCCGGGCTTGACCCGGGATCTCGTGCCACTTCTTGCGGACTTACAGGCACCAGACCCCGGATCAGGTCCGGGGCAATCGGAAAAAGAGTGGGGCGCTCCAGCGGGGCGCCTTTTTCGTATCTGGAACAAGGGTTTGGTCATGAGTGTTGAGACAAAGCTGAAAGCCGCAGTGCTTGGGGCATCAGGGTATACGGGGGCAGAAACCGTCCGACTTCTGGCCGGGCATCCGCGCGTCGACGCGATCGCGGCGACGGGGCACAGCCTCGCCGGGAAGCAGCTCTCGGAAATCTTCCCTCATCTTGCCGGGACTGCAGACCTGCCTGTTGTCAAAGCCGAGGATGTAGACTGGTCGGATGTTGATGTGGCGTTTGGCTGTCTTCCGCATGGCACCAGCCAGGATCTTATCGAAACGCTGCCGGATCATGTCCGGGTCGTCGACCTGTCCGCAGATTATCGTCTGCGAGATGCTGATCTCTATGCCGAGACTTATGGCCGCGCCCACCTCAACCCGGCGCGAACCGCGGCAGTGAAATATGGGCTGCCGGAATGGCGCGGCGCGGCGCTTTCAGGCGAAACGCTTGTTGCGTGTCCGGGCTGCTACCCAACGGCGAGCTTGCTGGCGCTGCTTCCGATCATTGAGGTCATTGATGCCGACAGTGTCATCATCGATGCAAAATCCGGCGTGTCTGGTGCCGGGCGCGGACTGAAAGAGGGCAACCTTTTCTCTGAGGCCGCCGAAGGTCTGCACGCTTATGGGGTTGGCACACATCGCCATGCTCCGGAAATCGAGCAGGAACTCAATCTGCAAGCCGGGCGCACCGACATTGGCGTCACCTTCACGCCGCACCTCATCCCGATGACGCGCGGTGAACTGGTCACCTGCCATGTCCGCGGCGATCTTGATCAGATTCAGAGCGCGCTTGCCGCGAAATATGCGAACGCCCCTTTTGTTTCGGTCTTGCCGCTTGGATCACCCGCGCCCGACACGCGGCATGTTCGCGGGACCAATAATTGCCGGATCGCCGTCTATCCCGACCGGGTCAAAGGCCGGGTTGTGGTTATCGCAGTCATCGACAATCTGGTCAAAGGTTCCAGCGGCCAGGCGATCCAGAACCTGAACCTGATGATGGACTGGGACGAAACGCTCGGCCTGGCAGGATTGCAGGCGCTGTTTCCTTAGGGAGCGTTCTGAGAGAGAGTTCACCCGATCCGCCCATCCCGGACTTGATCCGGGATCTCGTCCCAAAAGACCGGAAGTGCTGAGAGAGGTCCCGGGTCGGGCCCGGGACGGTCGGAAGAGTGCTTAATCCGCGAGCACCTCATACAGCACAATCAAATGCCCGTCGAAGTCGACAAAAGCCTGCTCGACAAAATCGAAATCGACACCGCCTGCGATTTTGGGCTCTGTTGTCGTCAGGCCGAGGGCTTCGATTTGCTCGAACTTGCCGGCGAGGTCTGTAACGCCGATCACCACGGCACTCATATGCGGCGCGGCTGACGGGCGCGGAAGCTCGATCGTGGCAAGTTCTGTAAGGGCAAGGACGCGCTGCTCACCGGGTTCATGCAGGGTTGCACCGCGGATTTGCGCCCCTTCCGGGATCTTGAACACCGGATAGGAGTAGGACTCCGCCGACGAGGTGGACACGTCCGACGCGGTCAGGCCGAGAATGTCACGATAGATGGTCAGCGCGCGTTCAATATCTGACACGACCAGGTTCGGGCGCTTGACGTGCGGGTATTCAATCACGGGTGTGGCGGACGTCTCAGCGCTTTGGGTAACGGTCGCGCAAGCCCCCGTCCCAAGCAAGAGCATGGCGGCAAAACCGGATTTCAAATAGCGCATGATGTGACCCTCCATTTCTGGCAGGATCACACGGAAAATTTGTCCGGACAAGTTTTAATTTCGGGATCGCCTTCCGGGCCGCGCCTTGGTCCAGGCGCGCCAGTCGTCCGCATCGTCAATATCGATCAGAACGGGGAGTTCGGCCACGCGAGCGTCGTTCGGGAGATTGGCTCTAACGTCGGCCATGGCGTGCGGGCCCGACCATCTGACGTTTCCAAAAGGGGAGGTGGCGCGCGCCCGCTGGGACAGTCCGAACAACCAGAAGCCGCCATCGCTTGCCGGTCCGAACACAGCGTCATTCGTGCTGAGCGCTCTGACCGCACGGCGCAGCAGAGCCGGCGAGAGATCAGGTGCGTCTGCTCCGATAAACAGGACCGGCCCAGGCGGCGTTTCCAACAGGCCTTTTTCGAGGCGCTGGGTCAGGTCGCCGCGGCCTTGAGACTTGCGGCTAAGATGTGCGGGCCAGATCCCGCCCAGGCTTTCGCCGAGCGCGCTGTCTGGGGCCGTGTAGAGAATGGGGATCCAGGGACCGGCCATGGCTGCGCGCATGGTTCTCGACAGTGTCATCATGGCGATCCGGCGCGCCTGCGTCGCAGATCCGAGACTTCGCGCCAGCCGGGTCTTGGCCAGCCCCATGTGCGGGGGTTTGGCATAGATCAACAGATGGGCGCGGGGCATCAGCGCACAATCTCGATCCCGATCACGCGGTTCCTGTCGTCCACATCGAGGATGATCTGCAAACCGCGCAGGCTCTCATCGAGCGCGAAGACATCGATTGAGCGGGCGACACAACCCGGTGTACCTGCTCCGGGGTGATCCGGAAGGTAGACATAACCTGCTTCCAATTCCTCGTCCCAGTTAGCATCCAGCGACATAGCGCACCCTCGAATCGAGCCTTTAAGAGTAGGACTTTGCCAATTTTTCCGGACTTGCGCCAAGAAAATATCTCGTGACCAGGATGGCGTTGCGCCAGGATCGCTTGCGCCAGCCATCACGATCATATTTGGAGGCATCCGTGCGCGCCTCAGCCGAGAGGATTGTCAGGCGTGTCTTGCCAATGGCACGGACGATTTCCACGTCTTCCAGGAAAGGCGCGTTTGGGTAGCCGCCAACTTCGTCATACAATTTGCGCGAGATCAGCAAACCTTGATCGCCATAGGGGAGGCCGAGGGTACGGGCGCGCCAGTTTGCCCGCCGGGCGACAGTTTTCGCCATCGGATGATCGGATCGATAGGCGAGCGTAAAGGCGGCGGCTTTGCCCTTGCGTTCGGCGATGTGGCTCTTGACCCGCTCGGCCCAATCTCGAGAGAGGGCTGTATCGGCGTGAAGAAAGAGCAGCCAGTCGCCGCGGGCCTGCTCGAAGCCGTGGCGTAGCTGCGCCGCGCGGCCTTTTTCCGGGGCAGAGATCACGGTCGCGCCTGCGCCTTCGGCCATGCGGCGGGTCTGGTCGTCGCTGCCACCATCGACCAGGATGACTTCACGAATGAGCCCGGTCTCGAGGCCAGGCATCAGCGAGGACAGGCAGAGCGGGAGGACGTCCTCAGCATTGTAAGCCGGGATGATGATGGAAAGCGGGGCGGGCATGTTACCAACTCGACGGCGAAAAGAGCGCAAAAACATCGAGCAATCGATTGCGCGTAAATGGGATGGCGGCACCAAGCACGCCGGAGGCTAATCCCACACTTCCGGTCCACCAGAGAATGCCTTCTCCGGAAAGCTCGGGCCACAGGAGCGACGAGAGGAGACCTATAATCAAGCCTATGATTCCGTACAAAAAGAACGCGATCACGATCTTCAGCACCAGACCCAGCGTTCTCAAACCTCGACCCCCATCTCATTCAAGCGCGCCTGCACCAGCAACAGATCGCGCCAGGCGCGGCTCTTGTCCTGCGGACGGCGCAGCAAATAGGCGGGGTGGAACATGGGCACCAGTGGCACTTCTGTTCCCGCTGGCGTCTTAAATGGCCGTTCTGAACCGCGCAGACGCATGATGCCGGTCTTGGTGTCCAGCAGAGATTTCGCGGCCACGCCGCCAGTTGCGATGATGATCTTTGGTTGAGCCAAATCGACCATCCGGTCGACGAAAGGTCGACAGACGGCGAGCTCATCGGCTTCCGGATTGCGATTGCCCGGGGGACGCCAGTAATTGACATTTGAGATAAACGTATTGGTCTTGCGATCGAGCTGAATGGCCGCGAGCATCTTGTCGAGCAGCTGCCCGGCTTTGCCAACAAAGGGCAGGCCGATCCGGTCTTCCTGACCGCCCGGCCCCTCGCCGAGCACCATGACCGGTGCGTTGAGCGTTCCGTCATAAACGACCGTCTTGTCGCAAAGCTGCTTGAGCGGGCAGCCTTCGAAACTTTTAATCGCTGCTTTCAGGGCCTCCAGCGTGTCTGCGCCCGCGGCGAGTGATTCGGCTTCGGCGACCCAGTCGGTCAGCGTTTTGTTTTCGCCGCGCCTTCGTTTCCGTTCTCCCCGGACTTGATCCGGGGCCTCTTGCGTAGCTTCCGGCGCGTGTGGCGGGACGTCCCGGGGCAAGCCCGGGACAACGGATTTCGCCCTCATAGCGGCGTCGATTTCACCCTGGTCTACCTGCACGCCCATCTCTTCCCACCACTCGGTGAGTGCCTTTAACGCTGCGGCAGAGGCATTTTGGGGCATTGTGACCTTGTAAACTTTGGCTAAAGAGGTGGGCGAATAGTGGATTATACCTAATTGGCGCGCAAGTCGTGCTGCCAGCTTTTGGGAGAGAAATGATGAGCGAACGCGAGTCCATGGAATTTGACCTGGTGATTGTCGGTGGCGGCCCTGCAGGGCTTGCGGCTGCAATCCGGGCGAAACAATTAGCCAACGAAGCTGGCGAAGAGCTGGAAGTTGTGGTCCTGGAAAAAGGCGGAGAGATTGGTGCACACATCCTCTCTGGTCTCGTTCTGGACCCGAAGGCGCTGGATGAGCTGATCCCGGACTGGCGCACACGCGACGATCGCCCGATCCGCACCGAAGTAAACGCTGACAAGTACAAGCTGCTCGGTCCGAACGGCTCGATGGCGATGCCGACTTTCGCCTTTCCGCCCTTCATGCACAATCATGGCTGCTATATCGGCTCACTGGCCAATGTCTGCCGCTGGCTGGGTGAGCGCGCGGAAGAGCTGGAAGTTCAGGTCTTCCCGGGATTTGCCGCTTCTGAAGTCGTCTATGGTGAGAATGGCGAGGTTCGCGGCGTCGTCGCTGGTGTCATGGGCATTGCCGAAGATGGCAGCCACAAGCCGGATTATGAGCCCGGCATGGAATTGCTCGGCAAATATGTCCTGTTTGCCGAAGGCGCTCGCGGGTCCCTGACCAAGGAAGTCAAAGCCAAATACGACCTTGAAGCCGACTGCGATCCGCAAAAATACGGCATTGGCCTGAAAGAAGTCTGGAAAGTCCCAGCCGAGCATCCGGAATTCAGCGCTGGGTACGTCCAGCACACATTTGGCTGGCCGGTCAAAGACAAGGATGGCAATGGCGGTGGTTTCCTCTACCACTTCTCCGAAGGCGGTGAGAATTACGTCTCCGTCGGTTACGTGGTGCACCTCAACTACAAGAACCCGCACCTGTCGCCTTATGACGAATTCCAGCGCTACAAGCATCATGACGACATCGCCAAATTTCTCAAAGGCGGAAAACGCGAAGCCTATGGCGCCCGCGCGATCACGTCCGGCGGCATCCAGTCCATTCCTAAACTGGCCTTCCCGGGCGGGGCGCTGATCGGCTGTTCTGCCGGGTTCGTGAACCTGCCGCGCATCAAAGGCACCCATAATGCCATGAAGACGGGCATGCTGGCGGCTGAAGAAGCTGTGGCAGCTCTGCGTGCAGGCCGCGCCTCGGATGAGCTGAGCTCCTATCAGCAAGCCGTGCGCGACAGCTGGGTGTGGACCGATCTTGCCCGCGTCCGCAATGTGAAGCCGCTTATGTCGCGCTATGGCACCATGCCAGGGGCTGTGCTCGGCATGCCAGACATGTGGATGCGCTACCTTCTCGGTTTCGGATACATCCCGCAGCTCAAGCATGGCAAAGCTGATCATGAGTATCTGAAGCCAGCGAGCAAGTTCAAGCCGATTGAGTATCCGAAACCCGATGGCGTCTTGAGCTTCGACAAGCTGACCAATGTCTCCTTCACCAATACTTATCACGCCGAAGACCAGCCCAAGCACCTGAAGGTCGCTGATCTTGCACTGCAGAAATCGTCAGAGCATGACGTGTTCAATGGTCCGTCTGCGCGCTACTGCCCGGCGGGCGTGTATGAGTGGATCGAGGAAGACGGCAAAGAGCCTGTGTTCCAGATCAACTCGCAGAACTGCATTCACTGCAAGACCTGCGATATCAAGGATCCGAACCAGAACATTAACTGGGTAACGCCGGAAGGCGGCGGCGGTCCGGCCTATCCGAATATGTGATCCGGGGGTGCGGGTATGCGCGAATACACGTTCAAACCCGCGCCGATCCGCAAGGAACAGACCTGGGCCATCAAGGACGGTCACTTGATGCGGCGCGGCGGCGCATCGGCGCTCGATCTTGCCGCGGTCTCCTCCGCCAGCTGGAACACCGTGAGCTATCGCGGCACACGCAGCGCCTGGTTGCACCTGAAATCGGATCAAGGCGTGACGAAGATTGAATGCAATGATCAGGGGGGCGGGCGCGAGGCGTTCTTTGCCCTGGTTCACGCCGTCTTGTTGGAGCTGGATCGCTTGCAGCCGGATCTCGGCGTGGCGAAGGGCTATTCAGCGCCGTGGCGGATTGCCTTGTTTGTTCTGGGTATTGCAGGAACCTTGCTGGGGCTCTTCCTGATCTTCGCGGGCGTTACGAACATGACGGGGCGCGGATCGATTGAGGCGGGCATTGCCGGTCTGGCGATGGTGGTTCTGTTATTCCCCGTCGCCTGGACCTGTCGACCAAATCTCAAGGCGCAGACTTATCCTGCGAGAGATATGGCCCGCGAAATTGCCTCACTCAGCGGCGCGCCGATGCCGGATCCACAAAGCGATCCCGGCGAGGCATAGGCCCCAGAATACCGCGAACGGGGCTGCGCCGCCGCCTTTGGCTGCGATATAGGCGGCGGCGGCGCTGACGGCGCTGAATCCCCAATACAGGATTGCCACATCGAGATGGCTCCAGCCGCTTGCAATGAGACGTTGATAGGCGTGATCCAGGTGGGGCTCCAGCCAGTTACGACCACGCTTGGCGCGCCAGATGAGGGTCATCAGCACGTCGACCAGAAAGGGCAGGGCGAGCGTGGCGATGGTCCAGATGTCTAATCCCGAGATCAGGGCGAGCCCTGAAAATAGCGCCCCCAAACCGAGGGCGCCGGCGTCTCCGACATAGAGCGCCCCTCGCAAATTATGCATCAGGAAACCGGCAAGCGCCCCAATCAGGGCGAACCAGAAGACGTTGAAACTCCAGGCTCCAACCAATGTGCCACAGGTGGCGAGGCCGATGAGCATGATGGTGAGCGACCCGATGGCGAGGCCATTCGAACCATCAATGAAGTTCACGGCATTGGTGAACACCAGCAGCCAGGCGGCACTGCCTATGATCAGCACGATCGGCAATGTGACGTCGCCCCATGGTGTGGTGAGGGCGTCCGGTAGCAGACCAAATGCTGCGACCCCGACACACAGTCCCGCGAGTGCAATGAGCTTCAATTTGGTATTCGCCGTCCAGATATCATCCCAAAGTCCCAGCAGGAATGCGCCTGCGACAAAGACAGGAACCGTTTCATATCCTTGCAGCAGGTTTGAAATCTCGGTGAAGAGTCGAGAAAGCCCTGCGCCTGGCGAAGTCCCCCAGGCCAGGAGGAGAATGAAAAAACTCACCAGACTTCCAAGCAGGGCGCCTGCTGCGATGGCGACGCCGCCGAGGCGGGGTATAGCGGTGGTTTGCTGTTTTCGTCCGCCATCTGGCTCGTCGACAATGCCAGAGCGTTTCACCAGCGCACAAAAGACCAGGCAAAGGGCGAACCCAAGCGCAGCGAAACCAGCAGATGCGATCGCGAGCTGGGCAGTCATGAGCCAGCGCCCAACATGGTCGCACGGACCCACCAGTCGGCGTTGCGTCGTGAGAGTGAAACTGCGGCATCCTCCGCAGCGTCCATAGAGTCGAACAGAGCGAAGCAGGTCGCACCGGATCCGCTCATCCTTATCAGCCGGGCCCCGGGCACCGCTTGCAGTGTGGCGAGTGTCCGCGTGATCTCGGGATGCTTGCTCATCGCGGGTGTCTCGAGACTGTTTTCGGTATTGTCGCGCAGCCAGGATAGAAACGCCCGGATCGCGGTGCGATTATCCGGCAGCGGCGGATGGTCTGGCAACGCATTTGGAGCGACATCATCATAGGCAGCAAAGATCGGTCCGGTTGGGCAGGCAATGCCAGGATTGACCAGCACAGCGGGAATGCGTGGCACGCTGAGGACCGGATCAAAGTTTTCGCCTTCGCCGGTCATCAGTCCGGGAAGATTTCGAAAGCAGGCCAGCACATCACCACCCAGCAACGGCGCAATCGTCTCTGCTCTGGCCTGAACCGTCTCGCCGCCATGGGCGCGCACAATTAGTCGGAGCGCCGCGCCCGCATCTGCAGAGCCGCCGCCAATGCCCGCAGCGCACGGCAGGTTCTTGATCAGACGAAACGCCAAAGTCGGGGCATTGCCGTCCAGCGCATCATTCATCGCGCGAGCGGCCTTGAGCACCAGATTATGCTTCGCGGGGCCGGACTGCTCGGCATACGGGCCATCGACGGCCAGACTGAAATGGCTGGCGGGCTCCGCCGTGATCACGTCGGCAGTGTCAACATCCGCGAAAGCGACCAGGGAAACCAGATCGTGCCGCCCGTTTTCTTTTGGCGGGCCGACATGCAGCGAGAGGTTTACTTTCGCAGGCGCAAATTCCGACAAACGCGTCATGGATAGGCAGGAACCGGCGTGTCATTCGCGGCCTGCAAGAGGGCGATGCCGCCCGCCAGCTTTTTGCTCAATCGTTCGCGCTCTTCCTCATCCGCGGCGTATTTCAGGGCGCGTTCCCATTGGAAGCCCGCCTCTTTGAAGCGACCGACTTGCCAATAAGCGTCGCCTAAATGGTCGAGGATCTCCGAGATGGTGGGTTCAAGCTCAACTGCGCGTTCGAGATAGAAAATTGCACGCTCATAATTGCCGAGTTTGTAATGGGCCCAGCCAAGGCTGTCCGTGATCGCGCCATTATCCGGCGCATATCGGAGTGCGGTTTCGATCAAAGCGAGGCCTTCATCGAGATTTATGCCGCGATCGATCCAGCTATAGCCGAGATAGTTCATGATTGTCGGATTGTCGGGGCGCAGATTCATCGCCGTCTGCAAGTCGTTCTCTGCGGGCGGCCATTCGCCGAGCCGTTCTCGGGCACCGCCTCGGGCATAATAGATGCGCCAATCATAACGACCTTCGGCCTCATCGGCTTCGATAATGTCGGAGAATGTGTCGGCAGCTTCGCCGTCCCGTCCGAGGGATTGAAGCAGGTCGGCCAGCTGCACGCGGATATTGCGATTATCGGTCCGCGCCAGGGTTTCGCGGGCAATTGTCAGCGCTTCATCGTCGCGACCTTCGCGCCGCAAGGCCCAGGCGAGCTGCCCCTGCGCGCTGGTATGGTGCACCGAGGTTTCCGGAATGGATTGCAACAAGGCGATGGCTTCGACGCGTCGGTCTGATTGATCGAGAACGTCGGCCCAGAGGGTCTTGGCGACGTGCAGGTCCGGATCGAGATAGCTCGCCATGGCGAAATAAACCGCCGGCACGTCATTGTAATATTGCGTGGCTTGCGGCGCAGTCGCGAGATAGAAGGCGAGCGCGGTGCCTTGAGCTGCTGAATAGGTTGGAACCGGGTTGATACGACCCGCTTCGATTTCACGCTGCAAGGCTGTGAGCGCAGGATGCCGACCGACTTCGGTACGAAACGTCGCGAGATGCTGAAGCGCTTTCTCGGTCTGACCATCCAGCGCAAGCAACCGCGCTTCCGCTTCAACGCCGAGAGCGAGGCGCGCCCCCAGATCAAACAAATAGCCGAGATCTGACTGGGCAGATGCCACATCTCCGGTATTGGCTTTCATGATCGCAGCAAGGGTCTGTCCCATGATCGTAAACAGGCCGTCATCGCCGCCCGCCTGCTGCTGAAGCACAATCGCAGCTTGCGGATCGTCCTCCAACAAGTTCCACGCGGCGAGGCTCCGCGCCAGCATCGCGTGATACTCATTGCGCCAGGGCTGATCGAGGTAGGTGAACACCTCATCGGATGCGCCGCGCTGTGTCGCATCAACCGCCATCAGCAGGCGCGGGAGCTCGGTTTCGTTCAGCGTGGTTGACGGCAAGCGTTTCGCGAGCGCCACCGCGCGCGACACTTCGCCAACCCGCAGGATCGAGAAGATTGCCTGTTCGGCAACCCATGGATCATCCTGCACGCTTCGCAGCAGCCGGGCATATTGGCGGGCCGAAGTTTGCGCATCGTCCGTCAGGCCAGCATATTTGGCGACGGCATAGGTGCTCAGCGTATCGATTTCACGGCGCAACTGAGTATCGGCCTCAGCGC
Source organism: Hyphomonas sp. (assembly GCA_024743015.1). Taxonomy (GTDB): domain Bacteria; phylum Pseudomonadota; class Alphaproteobacteria; order Caulobacterales; family Hyphomonadaceae; genus Henriciella. The sequence continues at coordinate 11,116 of JANSXJ010000081.1, forward strand.
GCGCGAGGATTTCCGAGGATGTGCCGGCACCGTTGGAGACGCAAGACGACAGCACAAGGCATGATACGGAAAGAGCGAGCGTGCGAAACATAGCTCGTCTTCTCTCAATGACTGCGGTTTCAGGCAAGTAAAACTCTGAAATTTAATTGGCGGTCATGTTTCGCCGTGATCCCTAGTGGGCGCGGCTGACACAGAAGTCCGCAAGATCAGCAAGCGCCTTGGTCCAGACGCTGTCCGGCAAAGCCCGCAGCGCAGATTTCGAAAGCTCAGCATACGCCTTTGCTTCAACCAATGTGGCTTCGGCTGCCCCGGTCGAACGGATCAGGTAAATCGCATGCGCGAGGTCGCCCTCGGTCTGCTGCTCCGGATTGAGGGCGCGATCCCAGAAGTCCTGGTCTTCGGAACTTCCGCGTCGGCGCGCGATGATCACGGGGAGCGTTGATTTGCCCTCTCTGAAATCGTCGCCAACGGCTTTGCCGATCACCGAAGTGGTGCCGCCATAGTCCAGCGCATCATCAATGATCTGGAAGGCGAGGCCAAGATTCTTGCCATAGGCCGCGAGCGCCGTCGCATATGGCTCGCCCTGCGGGCCCGCGGATAGCGCACCTGCCTTCGCCGCCGCTTCGAATAGAGCCGCTGTCTTGGCTTCGATAATGGCGAGATACTCTTCGGTTGGCAGATCCGTTCGGCTTGCGGCGGCCAGCTGGTGCACCTCTCCTTCCGCAATCACGGAAGACGCATCTGACAGAATGCGCAGGATTTCCAGACTGCCGGTCTCCACCATCAAAGTGAAGGCACGGGCAAACAGGAAGTCACCGACCAGGATGGAGGCATTGTTGCCCCAGACATTCTTCGCCGCTTTCTTGCCGCGGCGCAGATCGCTGTCATCGACAACATCATCGTGAAGGAGCGTTGCGGTGTGAATGAATTCGACCGCCGTCGCCAGAGCGTGTGTGCCGGGATTAGTCCCACCACATGCGTGCGCCGCTGCCAGTGTAATCATTGGGCGCAAGCGCTTGCCGCCGGCCGAAACGATATAGCCGGACAGGTCCGGAATCACGTCGACCGGGCTCTTCGCGCGCTGGACGAGTAGCGCCTCCGTTGCCGCGAGGTCGTCGCTCAACATCGTTTGCAGACGGTCAACAATCGTGTCGATGTCAGAAGTGCGGGAAGGGTTGGTTTGCGCTGTCACGCCGGAAGTCCTATTTCACTTTTGCTTCGCTTTCCATAGAGGTAGCGCAAATTTGAAGTCTCGCAGCTGCGGTAAGCCA
>JANSXJ010000231.1 GCA_024743015.1 Hyphomonas sp.
ACATGGATTTGTAAGGCGCCCAGAGCGGCATGCGCCATGCTGGATCGCCGCTCTCCAACGCGCCGTTCGAAATGTCGTCAGCGAGCTTTTCATCATCGGTATAGAACGGGGCGAGGTCCGGCCCCAAGGCCACGCGTGCGGCCCCGGTCAGGGTGGCAAAATCGATCAACAGTTCGGGGTCTTCCTCGCTCGCCCGCGTCAGCGCATCGCCCAGAATGAGGCGCCCTTCCGCATCTGTGTTGTCGATTTCAACACTCAACCCTTTGCGGCTTGAGAGCACGTCACCCGGGCGGAAAGCATTTCCCGCAATCGCGTTCTCGACGGCGGGAATATAGAGCTTCAAATGGACCGGAAGATTAGCGCCCATGACCAGCTCGGCCAGCGCGATCGCATGCGCCGCACCGCCCATATCTTTTTTCATCAGGCGCATATAGTTGCCGGTCTTGAGGTTCAGTCCGCCTGTATCAAAGGCGACACCTTTGCCCACAATGGCAATCTGGGGATGCTTTTCATCACCCCAGCTCAATTCCATCATTCTCGGCGCTTCCGGACCGGCACGCCCCACGGCGTGGACCATTGGGTAGTTCTGCTCGAGCAGGGCATCGCCAATCACCGTTTCAAGCGTTGCGCCATGTCGTTCGGCCAAGTCGCTGATGGTGCCCTGAATTTCAGGCGGTCCCATATCTTCAGCGGGCGTATTGACCAGATCGCGCAACCGGTCGACGGCAATCGCCTCTCGCACCATGGCGTCGCCTGCCGCGTCTGCACCCACGACCAGTCGGGGTGGATCGGCTTTTTCGCTGAGATACCGATCGAATCGGTAGGCTCCATCAGCCCACCCAGCAGCGGTATGTGCGATTGGATATCCGCCGTCGCGTGCAATCTCATAATCTGCAGCGGGCAGCTTCGACGACAAAGCTGCGAGGGCCAGGCCATCGGTTCCCGCACCGAGACCGCCGAGTGCGTCGACAATCTGACCGTCCTGGTCTGCGCGCAGCACATATTCACCCGCTCCACCCTTGAATCCATTGGCTTTTGCAAGCGCCGCTAAAGGGCCTGGGACGTCAGATGTCTTCTGCTCATCGCTCCAATCATGTGACGAAAACAGATAGAGCTTGGCGGGCGCGTCCGCCGCGGCGATCAAAGCAGAGTGATGAGGCATCTTAATTTCCGTACAAGTTAATATCAGCGCCAGTTTTGTTAACCTGATCTTGACCAGGTCACTGGCATGTTCGCTCCACTTACAGCCTTGGAGCCTGCAAAATGTCCAGAGCCACTACTGTTAAACGCGTCCTTCCCGGCCTTGCCTTGATCGCGATGGCGGGTTGCGCAACGACAGATGCTGCCGAGCCTTTGTCGGCTGAAGAGGAAGCCTATCAGCAAGCGATCGAGCTCGCTCTACAACCCGCCTCCGCAGAAGAAATTGCCCAGGCTGAACGGTCAGACCCGATCACTCGCGCGAATTTCTGGTCGAACGAGTATCAGAAGAACGCCGCAGATCTGTCCACAACCGTGTCATTTATGCGGTCCCTGCGCCAGATCGGCAGTCACGAGCGCGTCATAGAGGTAGCTTCGACTGCGGTGCCAATCCATCCGCACAGTTATGAACTCTACCTCGAACTGGGGCGCTCTTATCTCGCGGACAATAAGCCAACAGAAGCAGCGCAGGCATTTGTGCGCAGCGCCGACTACGCCCCCGAAACGGAAGCCGCGCCACTGGCGGGGCTGGGCCTGGCGTTCGATCGGCTGGAAAACCATGTCCAGGCACAGGAAGCATATGAAATCGCGCTACAACGCCAGCCAGATCGGGTATCGACGCTGTCAAATTACGGCCTGTCACTGGCTTTGACAGGGCAGTTGCAAAAGGCCGAAGCGGCACTTCGCAAAGCCGTCGAACAGCCCGGCGCTGATGTTCGCGTTCGGCAGAACCTGGCGCTGATACTGGGCTTGCAGGGCCGGTTTGACGAAATGGCGGCGGTCGATCCGACAGCACCAACCCGCAGCGTCGAAGCCAATCAGAATGTACTGCGTCAGATGGTTATGCCGACCCGCAACTATGACAGTTTGCAGAGCCTCGACGAGGTCATCTCGGACCTGCAAAGCGCGCCTCGTCCGTCGGAGCCGATGCCGGACCTCAACGAAGCAAGCGTTTCGTCTGAAGCCATGTCAGAACCTGGCGCGCAGGAGATTGCGGGCGCTCCGAATTCTGAGCCAACTGTGACGCTGCGTCCCAAACTACGCGGCGCGCAAGACGGCTAATCCCAAACTTGATGTTGTGTTATTGCGGGTCCTGGTCCGACCAGGTTGCTTAGCCGTTCTCGGCCTGCATCCGCATAACCTTGATGACCGCTGGTCCGAGCACCACGAGGAACAGAACCGGCAGGAAAAACAGGATCATCGGCACAGTCAGCTGGGCAGGAAGCGCAGCGGCTTTTTTCTCTGCCGCCTGCATCCGCATTTCACGGTTTTCCTTGGACATCACGCGCAGCGCGTCGCCCAGCGGCGTACCGTAGCGCTCAGCTTGAACCAGCGCCATGGTGACCGCTTTGACCCCCTCATGGCCTGTCCGGCGCGCGAGGTTTTCATACGCCATTCGGCGCTCTTGCAGATAAGACAGTTCCGCGGTTGTCAGCTGTAATTCTTCAGCAAGCTCCGATGAAGCGGTGCCGATTTCCGCGCCGACTTTGGCAAAGGCCATCTCGATCGACATACCGGACTCAACGCAGATCAGCATCATGTCCAGGGCATCCGGAAAGGCCTGCATGATCGATTGCTGGCGTTTCGCCGCGACATTTCCGACATATAAGTTGGGTGCATAGAACCCGATCGCCGCTCCGAAGATGATCGATCCATATTTCATCGCCGGCGACAGGTCATGGTCGTTGACGAAGAAGATATAGATGAACGCGGCAAGCGCCCCTACGAGCGGCAGCAGGAACCGGCAGAAGTAGAAAATCGTCAATGGCCGCGGGCCGCGCAGGCCTGCCTGCTCCAGCTTGCCGGCAATGTTTGGATCTTCCAGCATCGTCTGGAGATCGAGCTTTTTGGTAATATCCGAAATCGTACCCTTGGCTTCGCGCTTGATACCTTTTTGCTCAAGCTGAGCCCGGCTTGCCCGGCGCAGTTTCTCGCGTTGGGAGGATACTTGCTTGAGACGTGTTTCGAGCTTGTCGCCTTTCAAGGCAGGCAACATCACGCCGACAATGGTCATGAACATGGCCACTGCGACCACCATGGACAACAGGGTGGCGGGATCACTCAAAGATGTCGCAAAATCGTCCAACGCAAGCCCCTAGAAATCAAAGTTGATCATTTTACGCATTACGGTGATGCCGATGGCGTAAAGACAGAAGCCGACAAACAGGACGGTATGGCCGCCAGAACTGGTGAACAGTTCCATGATGTAAGTTGGCGTGGTTAGGTAGACCATGAATCCCACAGCAAACGGCAAGCAGCCAATGATACCGGCGGACGCTTTGGCTTCGGCTGACAGCGCCTTGATCTTCTCGCGCATCATTTTCCGCGAGCGAATAACCGTAGACAAGTTCCCCAGGGCTTCTGACAGGTTGCCCCCCGCCTTGGCCTGGATGGTGAGCACGATCACGAAGAAGTTCACTTCTGACAGGGGTACGCGCTTATAGAATTGCTGCAATGAGCGCTCTGTCGTCGTACCCATTTGCAAATTGTCGCAAAGCAACTGGAATTCAGGGCCAAGCGGTGCCGGGCTTTCGCGCGCGATAATGCGGAGACACTCGTTCAATGGCAGACCGGATTTTACCCCGCGAACAATGATATCGATGCCGTCAGCGAACTGATTCATCAGCTTCTTGTTCCGACCTTTTGTCAGGAAGTTCAGAACAAATCGCGGCAGGCCGACGCCACCCACAAAGGCCGCGGCAGCAATCGTCAATGGACGCGATTTGAACTCATACCCGAGGATCATTGGCGGGCCATCCGCGCCGGAATACCAGGCACCAAAAGCGGCCATCGCTCCGAGAATTACAGAGATGATCCAGAACATTTGCGCCGGCAGTTCCAGGCCTGCCTGGTCGATTTTCGACTGGATATCGTTCGCCATCAGGGACTGACGGCGCTTCTCGTCCTGCTCGCGCAACTTCTTGAGCATCTGTTGCGTCTGCTTTTTCCGCGCAGCGTTCGGGTCGTTTCGGTCGCGGCGACTGCCAGTAGATTCACCTGCTGCCAGCTGGCGTGCCCGCTTTGATGCTTTTTCAGACTCACCGTTGCTGGTTAAGGCAAGGCCCAGCCCGGCAATACACAGGAATGCCAAACCACCAATTACATATATCAGAAGGTCGCCACTGAGATCCATACCCTACTCCAACTGGTCCAGAGCCGTCGCAAGATCTCGCTCGAGATTGTAGTACTGTGCACGTTCCCAGAATTTCGGACGGCCGATACCGGTGCCACGGTGACGACCAATGATCTTGCCATCGTCGTCTTCGCCTTCGATCTCGTATTTAAGGATGTCCTGAAGCACGATCGTATCGCCTTCCAGCCCCATGACTTCGGTGATGCCCATAATCCGGCGAGATCCGTCACGGAGACGCGAGGCCTGAACAACAACGTCGACCGAGCCGACAATCATCTCGCGAATGGTTTTGGCAGGCAGGCTGAACCCGCCCATAGTGATCATGGATTCAACCCGCGACAAGGCTTCCCGAGGACTGTTCGCGTGCAGCGTGCCCATTGAGCCGTCGTGACCCGTGTTCATGGCCTGCAGCAGGTCAAATGCCTCTGGTCCACGAACCTCGCCCACGATGATCCGTTCCGGACGCATCCGCAGACAGTTCTTCACGAGATCACGCATGGTGATCGCGCCAGAGCCCTCAATGTTCGGGGGGCGCGTTTCCAGTCGCACGACGTGCGGTTGTTGCAGCTGGAGTTCGGCGGAGTCTTCGCATGTGATCACGCGCTCGCCAGGCTCAATAAACCCGGTCAAACAGTTGAGCAATGTGGTTTTACCCGAACCGGTACCGCCGGAAATCAGGATGTTGCAGCGCGAATGACCGATGATCCGCAGGATTTCAGCGCCGGATTCTGAAATGGACTTGAAGTTCACCAGATCCTGGAGCTTCAGCTTGTCCTTTTTAAACTTACGAATGGTCAGCGCCGGCCCATCAATCGAGAGAGGCGGGGCAATCACGTTCACACGCGAGCCATCCAGCAAACGCGCGTCACAGATCGGGCTCGCATCGTCAACCCGGCGGCCGACCTGGCTCACGATCCGCTGACAGATGTTCATCAGCTGGGCATTGTCACGGAAGCGGATATTGGTGCGCTCGATCTTGCCGTCGACTTCGATATAGCAAGTATCCGCGCCATTCACCATGATATCGGCAATGTCATCGCGTGCGAGTAATGGCTCCAACGGTCCGTAACCAAGGACATCATTACAGATATCGTCGAGCAGGTGTTCCTGCTCGGAGATCGACATAACGACATTTTTGATCGCGATGATTTCAACGACAATGTCGCGGATCTCTTCCCGCGCGCTTTCCTGGTCCAACTGCGCCAGTTGCCCCAGATCGATCGTATCGATTAGCGCATTGAAGATCGTTGTCTTGGTCGCATAATACTCTTCCGAGCGGTCCGTGACCTTGGTGACCGTCTCCTGGTGCCCCGCGGCAGCCGGAGGCTTCAGCGCAGCAGGTTTCGGCTTTTCCTTCGCCGCGTCCGGCATAGGCGGAGGCGGTGCAGCCTTTTTCTCTGCAGCTGGCTTGGGAGCCGCCGCCGCTGGTTTGGGCGCGGCAGGCATAGTGGGGCGCGCGGCGGCAGGACTTGCCGGTTTTGCTGCGCCTGAACGTTTGCCAAATGCCATGGAAAGCCTCTTCTAAGTCTTTACTTCCCGAGCAGCTTGCTCAGGAGAGATTTCTGTTGAACCATGACATCTCGACCGGTGAGTTCACTG
>JANSXJ010000403.1 GCA_024743015.1 Hyphomonas sp.
CATCGGCTGCGTCGTGAATGGCCCCGGCGAGGCCGCGATGACCGATCTCGGCTTCACGGGCGGCGGCAAGGAAAGCGGCATGATGTATGTGTCCGGTCGCCCGGATCACAAACTCTCCAATGCCGACATGGTCGAACACATCGTTGAGCAGGTTGAGGCAAAAGCCGAGCGCCTGAAGGCCCAGCGCGAAGCGGATGCGGTCGCTGCGCAATAGGCTCGCGCGAACGTGAAGTACGCTCCGAAAATCAAAACTTGCCATCAGGGCGCGCCCCGCTAATCGAATTAGATTGGCGAGTGGAGACGACGCTGATGATCTTGATCTGGCAAATTGTGAAGTGGACGATCCGACTCGTGCTGGCAGGGATAGTGATTGGCGGCATGTCAGCCTGCACCATGCTCGGCCTGAACTATGCCAGCCTGGACACCGAGAACAAACCGGCAGCAAGCCCGGCGCTTTCTTTGCCCTTCGATGCAGTGGAAACCCGCGCAACGCTGGAAAACGAGCTTTACGGGCCGTGGCCGGAGAACCTGCCTGTATCGGTAGGCGAGGCGCGGATCGTCGATGACAATTATCTCGGCGGCCGCGGTACGCTGGAAGAAATCATGCTGACCATAGGCGAGGGCGACGCTGCGCGGTCGTTTCCGGTCGTCATCGCCTATCCAAACGTCGCCAAAATAGCGCCTGTCCCGCTGATCATCAGCCAGACTTTTTCTGATAATTGCTCTGTGTTTCCAGAAGACCCGGTAACCGAGTTTGGAGGATCAATCTGCAATGGCACCAACATGACGGGCATTGTGGGTTTCCTCGCCACCAACATTTTCGGGACATATATCGCTTACGCGCCGATCGATCGGTATTTCGATGCCGGGCTCGCCTATGCGAGCTTTCCGGGGTGGAGTTTCGTGCCAGACACCAATGGTCAGGCGCAGCTTGTGATGTCCGAGCTCAGCCCTGGCCCCAATCCGACGAGCGCCTTGATGGCCTGGGCCTTTGCTTTCGACGCAGCGGCTTCGGTCTTCGCAGACGATCCGCGCATTCGCAGCGATGCGATCGCCGCGCTCGGACATTCACGTTATGGCAAGTCGGCTCTGATCGCATCGGGCTGGTCTGACAGGATCGCCGCGGCCATTGCGCATCAGTCAGGGTTCGGAGGTGGGTCTTCATCGAGATCGACCACCGGCGAACGCCTCGACCGGATGGCCAAGTCTTATCCGCACTGGCTGCGACCGGATCTCGGCGAGGCGCTGGAAGACGGCTTCCAATTATCGCTCGATCAGCACTTTCTGCTCGCCCTATCGGCTCCGAAGCCGATCTTCCTGGGGAATGGGCGCCGGGATGTCTGGTCAGATCCAAACTCGTCATATCGCCTCGCAAAGGCTGCCGATCTCATCTACGAAGCCCGCGGCGTTCAAGGCTTGCCGGACGACGCAGAGATGCGGGACTTCGATCCATCTGCGGAGATTAGCTACTGGCTGCGAGTCGGCGGGCACAGCGTCGTGTCTGAGGACATTGATGCATTTACGGCTTTCATGACCGCCCATTTCGGAACGGCTTCGCGCAACGAGACGACTTTGCAATCGGCGCGATGACGCCTAGCCTGCCCCAAATAAGCAAACGGGAGGCTATAATGGAAAATGAAAATCTGGATCCGACAGCAATGATCAATGCTGTCATTGAAGCCCACGGCGCAGGATTGCAATCCTTTCTGACGCCCGTGCTCCTGCTGATCCTCTGGACCGCGATCATGTGGCTATGGATGTATGCGACGCGGATTCCAGCGATGCAGAAAGCCCAGATCAACCCGGACGATGCGCGCCATCCCGGCACCTATTCCGACAGGATCCCGCCAAATGTTCGAGCCGTGGCGGACAATTACAATCACCTACACGAACAACCAACCATCTTTTACGCGCTGATGATGTTTGCAGCGCTCACCGGCGGTGCTGACGGACTGATGATGAAGCTTGCTTATGGCTATGTCGCAGTACGCGTATTGCACTCGCTGATCCAAATTCTGTCGCCAAAAGTGATGCACCGCTTCCTGATGTTCTCGATTGGCTCGATCATTCTCTTCGTGATGATCGGGAAGGAAGTCATTCGGGTCTTCCTGTAGGGCCCAATCCGGTTTAGAGGCGGGGCATGTCCACCATTCCTCAGTCCCGCCTCGAACAGGTCATTGAACGGTTTGATGAAGTCGAAGCCCGTATGGGCGCGACAACTGACAGCGATGAAATTGTCGCGCTGTCTCGGGAACATGCCGAGCTGAAACCCGTCGTCGAAGCTGCGCGTAACCTCATTTCCATGCGCGAAGGCTTGTCTGAAGCCGAAGCCATGGCCAAGGAGGGCGATCCCGAAATGGCTGAACTCGCGCTGGAAGAAATCAATGATCTGAAAGCGCGCATCCCCGAAGCTGAAAGCGAAATGCAACTTTTGCTTCTGCCAAAGGACGCAGATGATAAGGCCAATATCGTGCTGGAAGTGCGCGCCGGAACGGGTGGTGATGAAGCCGCCCTTTTTGCCGGAGACCTGTTCCGGATGTATTCGCGTTATGCGCAGCTCCAGGGATGGAAGATTGACTTGCAGAGCGCATCGGTCGGTGATGTCGGCGGCTACAAGGAAATCATCGCAAATGTTGAAGGCGACGGCGTCTATGGCCGATTAAAATGGGAATCCGGTGTCCACCGAGTCCAGCGCGTTCCTGCGACCGAAACGCAGGGACGGGTTCATACGTCTGCGGCCTCTGTGGCGGTATTGCCTGCCCCGGAAGACGTGGAAATCGATATTCGCCAGGAAGATATTCGGATCGATACAATGCGCGCGTCGGGTTCGGGCGGACAACACGTCAACACGACGGATTCAGCGGTGCGGATTACCCACCTTCCCACCGGGATTGTCGCGACCAGCTCCGAGAAATCGCAGCATGTAAACCGCGACAAAGCCATGCAGCAATTGAAGATCCGGCTGTATGAGAAAGAGAAGCAGGAACGCGATGCCGAACGCGCTGAGGCCCGCGCGTCGCAGGTTGGTTCCGGTGATCGTTCGGAGAAGATCCGGACCTATAATTATCCTGAAAACCGTGTCACCGATCACCGCATTGGCTTGACCCTATACGCGCTCGACAAGGTGATCGCGGGGGACAAACTGGAAGACGTTGTCGAGGCCTTGATGACCGAGGATCAGGCTCGCCGTCTCGCCGCGATGGAAGACGCGTGAGCGATCAAACTCTTTCTGAGATCATCCGCCTCGGTGCGGAGAAACTGCAAAACGCCGGACTTGATGATCCTCGAATGGAGGCGCGGCGCCTGCTGTGCCTCGTTGCCGGGTATACGCCTGCCACGCTGATCTCGAAAGAGCTGGAAGCGGCCTCTCCAGACCTGATACTCGCCTTCGAACAAGCCGTTGG
>JANSXJ010000393.1 GCA_024743015.1 Hyphomonas sp.
GGCCTCAAGGGCCAGGGCCGCGAGGCGGCCCGCTTCGATTTGGTCTTTCAACCAGCTATTGCGGAAACTCGTCGCGCTCGGCACGAAAATCAGCGCCTCGACCACCAAAACGCTCGCAATCGCAATCAGGAACAGCCGGAAGGACAGGCTCTCCCGCCAGCGTAGCTTACGCCTTGGCGCACCGTTTTCCATCTCTGCAATCACCCCCGGCAACTAGCCTATGGAATGCGTTGCAGCAACCCGACGAGCGTGCGCGACGCCTTGCCGAACACAGTCGGCGTAAAATGCGCGCTCGCGGCACGCTTCACGATCTCTGCCCGGGTTGGATAGGGTGAGATGAAATTGGTCAGCGATTGCACACCCAATTTGTTGGACATGCCATAGCCGACAATCTGGATGATATCGCCCGCGCCGTCACCGACAATTGAGGCCCCAAGGAGTTTGCCCTTGCGGATGATCAGTTTTGCTTCGCCGAGCGTTTTGCCTTCTGCGATGGCGCGATCATTCTCATGAAACGGGAAGGAAGAGGTTGTGACGCTGTCGCCATACTGCTCGCGGGCTTCGGCTTCGGTCAGACCGACCTGGGCCACTTCCGGTGCAACATAAGTGACAGACGGGAGCGGTAAGTCACTCGCTTTGCTGCCTTGTTTAAAGAGGGCGCGTCGCGTGAACACGCTGGCATGCCATCCGGCGAGGTGAGTGAACTGACCCTGACCTGCAATATCGCCAAGGGCCCAGACGCGCGGGTTTGAGACAGATCTCAACTTGTCGCTCGCCTGGATGCCGCTTCGGTCATAATCGACACCGCCCGCTTCCAGATCGAGACCGTCCAGCATGGCGCGGCGGCCCACCGCGACCAGCAAATGCGTACCCGTAACGGTATGTGACCCGTCTTCGCTCTCCGTATCGATTGAAACCGAACCATCTGCACCGGTCACTTTGACCGCCTTGTGACCCTCCAGAATCGTAACGCCTTCCTCGCGAATGGCGTCGACGGCGATCTTGGCGTGATCTTCATCCGCGCGGGCCATGGCGCGGCCCATTTCGATGACGGTGACTTCTGAACCGAGGCGATGGAACGCCTGCGCCATCTCCATGCCGATTGGACCCCCGCCGAGGATAATCAGATGCTTTGGCTGCGCAGGCAGCGAGAACACAGTCTCGTTGGTAATGTAGGGGGTTTCGTCGAGACCCGGGATCGGCGGAATGAATGCGGTCGACCCGGTCGCCACGATGATCCGGCGGGCGGTAGCCTCCGTTGTTGCTGAAACGACGGTTTTGCGGTCCTGGAATTTGGCATGCTCGCGGATGACCGTAACGCCGAGGCCTTCAAAACGCTCCTGGCTGTCGACGGGTGCAATCGTATCGATCGCCTTTTGAACATGTGCTTTGACCTGCTCCCAATCCACGTTGGGCTCGGAAACGCCAATGCCGAACTTGGCGCTTTCACGCGCCGACTGGGCGTATTTTGCGGTCGTCAGCAGCGCCTTGGACGGGACGCAGCCATAGTTCAGGCAGTCTCCTCCCATTTCGGCTTTCTCATACAGAATGACGTTCAGCCCGAGCATCGCGGCGCCAGCGGCTGCCGACAGTCCGCCTGATCCGCCGCCGATAACGATGAGGTCGGCTTTGAGCTTGCGTTTGACGCCTGTTTGATCTGGAGCTGCGGTCATGGGTCTGGTCTCCATAGGCTCGGTTTCTGCCACGCGGGCGGTCGGATTTGCGATTGTATCTGACACCTAGGCCTCCACAGGCTCGGCCTTGCGGCCGGTGATTTTCTTGTACGCCACCGGAATCAGCGACACGAGGCCGAGGGCTGCGAGCGCCGGGAGCATATTCTTAGCGATAATGGTGAGGTTGGGATCTTCGCCGGCGGCAAATGTCGCGCCGAGGCCGGATCCGACCCAAGTATAAGCGACCACACCCGGAATGATACCGACAGCCGTTGTGATGAGATACTCGCGATATTTTGCACCGAGAAGCGCTGGCGCGATGTTCGCTACCGGGAACGGAACAACGGGCAGCAAGCGCAGGGCAAACATGTAAGAGAATGGGTTCTCATTGAAGCCCGCTTCCATCTTGGTCATGAACGGTCCAGCGCGCTCTCTCAGCGCGCTTCCGATCGAAGTCTTGGCCGCAAAGAACAGCAGGCTTGCTCCGATTGTGGCACCGGCAATTGTCGCTAAAGATCCACCAAAAAGCCCGAACAGGAACCCGCCAGCAATGGTAATCCACAAAGCGCCAGGGATCATGAAGAGTGTGGCAGCAGCGTAGACGGCGATGAAAATGGCCAGCGCCAGAACGAGATTGTTGGCGACAAATCCCTGCAATACTTCCTGCTGTTCTCGCAGCGTTTCGAGCGAAAGATACTGGAACAGTCCCAGCTGCCATGCGCCTACCATCACAGCTGCGATCAAATAAACCGGCCACAGCTTTATCCAGATCGAGCTTTGCTTGGTTTCGACCGTATCCGTCATCTTCTTATTCCTTCTCTCACGCTGCGCCGTTTATGAGCCTGAAACAGGCTCAACATCGTTCAGCGCCCAGTCGTATTCATGTTTCGTAATTCTGCGTTTGGCTTCGATCAGCGCCGCCAGCTCGGGCTCAGCATATTCCAGGAGGTGATCGATCACGCCTTCATTTGATCCGCCAAAGTCCTCGCGGAACCACTTGTAAATCGTGGAAACCTGAAGCGTGCCATTGCGACGTATGGTGACGCCGCGTGGGTCGTTGACATAGTCCCGGGCGGCGCGGTCGAGTTCCTCATCCAGCGTTTCAGCGAACCAGGCATCGGTTTGGATATTCGGGCAGCTATAGGCTGCGCAATTGATCGCGTAATGTACGCGCGGATCATCCCACTCGACGCGCAGGATCTCGTGTTCGATGGCGTCGAGCGAACGTTCCTCGCCGTCAATCGTGGTGAAAACCCGCTTCCACGGGCCGACAATGTAACCAGACCGGATCGATTTTGTCGGATAACGACCAATAATGTGCTTCACGGTCAGCGCATTGTAGACATTCGAATAGGCCGCGAACTGCTCCGGCTCGGTCAAAGTGTCGAAATCGAGATCAGCGAAAACGTCCAGATAAGCATCGAGCTTGGCAACATCGTCGGCATTGCTTTTGAGCCCGCCATAATTGAACCGGTTTACACCGTCCTCATGCTCACTGACATAGGTGCCGAGCAGGTCGTCCCAGGGCTTGTGCAGATCGGTATCATCCGCGGCGGCGGATCCGGCAGCCAGCGTCATGGTTATTGCTCCAGCAGTCAGTAATGTGCGTAGCATATTTTCGTCTTCCCGATATAGCTTTGTTCGGGGTCCGATATATTTGGACGGCGCTTCACTTGCACGACACAGTCCGGTCGCGATCCATCACTCATCCGTGAACTCATCAAGGCGTGTATTTGTCCTGCAAATCCTGCGGGATTTCCCTTGACCTCACCAATCCAGAGCCGTATTAGCCCCGCTTTCGAGTTCAACACATTTCAATTGAGGCGAGACGCCCATGAAACGCACATTCCA
>JANSXJ010000080.1 GCA_024743015.1 Hyphomonas sp.
AGAACAGAACGAGAATAAACATAACAGGAACAGATTCGCATTCCTGGAGGAACTCCGTGCTCACAACCAAACAAAAAGAGCTGCTTCTTTTTATTCACGAACGGATTAAGGCCGATGGCGTTTCTCCCTCATTTGACGAGATGAAAGAAGCGCTGAACCTGGCCTCCAAATCTGGTATTCATCGCCTCATCGTGGCTCTGGAAGAGCGCGGCTTCATTCGCCGTCTCGCTAATCGGGCGCGGGCGCTAGAAGTACTGAAGATGCCGGATTCGGCGACCCCAGCTGCACCACCGCGCGGACGGCAAACCTTCCGCCCCAGCGTGGTGGGGTCCAAAACGCCTGAAATGGGACGTAACACCATTCCAGTGCTGGGTCGGATTGCCGCCGGTGTCCCGATCACGGCCATCCAGAATGAAGTCGACCGGGTGACCCCGCCTGAGGAGTATGCTGACAGCGATGCTCACTATGCGCTTGAAGTCAAAGGCGATTCCATGATTGAGGCTGGCATCCTTGATGGCGACATCGTGATCCTGAGACGCACTGACGCTGCGAACTCTGGCGACATTGTCGTTGCCCTGATTGATGATGAGGAAGCGACACTGAAACGTCTCCGCAAGAAAGGCGACTCCGTCGCTCTGGAAGCGGCCAACCCAGCCTATGAAACACGCATTTTCGGCCCGGACCGCGTCCGTGTACAAGGACAGTTGGTCGCGCTTATCCGCAAATATGAGTAACGCGCGGCAGGGCCTTGGCACTGTCTCAATAGCACTTTCGCCAAGCCCGCTTTCCACAGGCGGGCTTGGTCTTTTTCCGAAAGCCTTGGGCGCGTCGCTCCAGCGTGACACCGTTCTCGCGGACGACGTCTGACCATCTAATGGTCGTCTGGCTCTGCTCAGACTCGCACCCGGTGACCTCAACGCCGCTTAAGACTACCGCCCAGTCTGACAGGTCGATACACTCTATTCCGGTGTCGTCCCGCAAAAGAGCAATCGTATCGCCCCGGAATGCCACAAAGCAATTCTCATCCTCCGGGCAAGAGGTGATCCTGGGCGCAGCCGAGAATCTGAGCGGCCCCAGACCGTCACCGTTATAGAAGCCGATCCGCTCGACCTTACCAAAGGCGGTTTCCAGATAGACATCCCCTGACGGCGCCCAATGGATCCGATCTCGCGCCGACATCAACCAAACCCCTGCTGCGCTCATTATTAGGATCGCTGCAAGGACCGCACTGTTCCGGCTTCGCGCCAGGACGCACATCGAGATCATAGCGGCCGCGAACAGCGATAGGGTCGTGGCTGGCATCTTGGGTAAGGTCACGCCCTCAAAATAGCCCCACGCTTTGACCGTGTGCGCGATGGTGAGCACCCACTCCAATGACCATCCCAACGCCCTCAACGCCGCACCTTCCAATCCGAATGGGGCGAGCAGTAAGGCGCCGGCTGCGAACGGGGCGCTTACCAGACTGATGATCGGCATGGCCAGCATATTGGCGAAAATACCGAGCCCCGCCGCCCGTTCGAAATGGTAAAGCGCGAACGGCATCGTCGCGAGACTGGTGACGAAAGACGTTACGGCTATGGACTTGACCCAGAAGCCAATGCCTAGCTGGCTCTGAAGATTCGCCTGCCTGCGCTCCTTCCACGCTTCATAGGTTGCGATCAACACCAAGGTCGCCGCGAACGACATCTGAAATCCCGGGGTCAAAACGCTCCAGGGCGCCAGCACGATAATGATTATCATCGCAATGGCGAGCGAGCGCTGCGTAAGCGCAGCGCGATCAAACAGCACGGCTCCGAACAATACCAGAGCCATGACATAGGCACGCTGGGTTGACACGCTGGCACCGGAGAGCACCAGGTACGCCCCGCAGACCATCAGAGCCGCCGCTGCCGCAGGTTTCTTGACTGAGTATCGCAGGGCCAGCGGCTCGATCAGGGCGAGGCAGCGCCAGACCAGAGCAAAGACCAATCCCCCGACAATCCCGATGTGTAGCCCTGATATAGCCAGCAAATGTGCAAGCCCGGCGCGGCGCAAAGCATCCTGATCCTCATGGGACAGGAAACTGCGATCGCCAGACGCAAGAGCCGCCGCAAAGCCCCCGGCTCTTTCTCCTGAGGCGGCGCGAACGTGCTGCCCCAAACGGCGCCGTATCTTTCCAATCTCCAATTCGAGGGCACCTGAACCGGCCATCGGCGCACCGACGCCTCCGCCCTGACAGCGGCCCTGAACATATCCGACGCCGCCAAGCCCGCTATACCAAGCCTGTCGGTCAAACGCGTAATCACCCTGGATGACGGGCGCGGGCGGGGGCCGCAATGCCGCCCAGCAGCGAACAAAGCGCCCTGGTTCCGTCTCCAATCGAGAGATGTGGGTCAGACGAACCAGGTCAGGCGTTTGGGCTGACGATAATCCGTCCATCGCATGCACCCGAAGCACCAAACGAACACCGCGCTTCGCAGGCTCGACGCGGGTAATCCAGCCTTCCACCATTGTTGGGCCAACCGGCTGATCTATTTGCACATGAGACAGGCGCTGTGTCGCCAGACAGCCCGCTAACACCCCCAAGCTCGAGGAGAACACGATGATTGCGATCGTGTGGAACAGAGCCGTTTGTTGCCACCGCCGACTGAACAGCGCGGCTAGACCGCTGAAAATCGCGCCCATGACGATCCAAGGCATGGAAGGTTCAAAATTTACCGAAAAATACCAGGCCGCTCCCATCAGCATGCCGAGCGCACAGAATGTCGGTAACCTGTCTCGCGAGGTGAACTGTAATAAGGACGACGGAAAACGCCGCATCTTTCCTCCCACCCCTTGCGAAACTGTAGCAGAGCGTGTTGAAGCGGGGAAGAATGGTCTGAATCCCGTCCACAAGCTTTGAAAGTCGTCGATGAAAGTCGTTACCCGTTTTGCCCCTTCCCCCACCGGAATGCTGCATATTGGCGGCGCACGCACGGCGCTCTTCAACTATCTTTTCGCAAAACATCATGGCGGCAAATTCCTGCTCCGCGTTGAAGATACCGACAAAGCGCGATCAACCGATGAGGCTACGCGAGCCATATTAGATGGGATGAACTGGCTGGGGCTCCATGCTGATGAAGACATTGTTTTTCAGAGCAAAAATGTAGACCGCCACATTGAATGCGCGCAGCAAATGATCGCCAACGGGACGGCGTTTAAGTGTTATGCGACACCGGAAGAGCTGCAGGCCCGACGCGATGCTGGCGAAGAAAAGCGTAAAGCCGCTAAAGCGGAAGGGTTGAGTGACGCTGAGCGAGACGCGCTTTTGGCGGAAGCGGATGACCTCCTCGCGCCCTATCGATCCCCCTGGCGCGATGGCGGTGATCCACCCGGCTCTGACGCTCCCTACACCATTCGGCTTCGCGCCCCTGATGATGAGGAAATCGTGGTCTCCGATCATGTTCAGGGAACCGTGACGCTGAAAACTCGCGAAATCGACGACCTCATCCTGCTCCGGGCCGACGGGACACCAACTTACATGCTGGCCGTGGTGGTTGATGATCACGATATGGGCGTCACTCATGTGATCCGCGGCGACGATCACTTCCGTAATACGTTCCGGCAGCTGCCCATTTACCGGGCGATGCAATGGCCAGTGCCGGAATTCGCGCATGTTCCGATGATCCATGGCTCTGATGGTGCCAAACTGTCCAAACGACATGGCGCGCTCTCCACTTTGGCGTATCAGGATATGGGGTACTTGCCCGAAGCCATGAATTCCTACCTCATCCGTCTGGGGTGGAGCCATGGCGACCAGGAAGTCTTCACCATGGAGGAAGCAGCCAGCGTTTTCGACCTGGACGGCATCAACAAGGCGCCGGGCCGGCTCGATCTGGAGAAACTTGGCGACGTTAATGCGCATTTTATCAGAAATATCGATGAGGCTCGCCTCCTGGCCCTGCTCGGACCTGAAATCGAGAAAATTACGCCCCTGACATCGGCCCTGACTGAGCGCGTGCAGCATGCGATCCCAACGCTGAAGGAACGCGGGCAAACCCTGCCAGAACTCGCGGAATCCTGCCGTTTTCTTTGGGATAGCAACGCCGAAAACCTCAACAAGAAAGCCCGTAAAGCCTTGCGCGAAGACGGGATCAAACGTCTATCAGAACTCCGTGAAGCACTAGACGGCGCGGATTCTTGGACTATTGAAGCATTGCAGGGTGTTCTGGACTCATATTGTGCAGCGCACACTCTCTCCATGGGACAGGTTGGTCCGCCACTGCGGGCCGCGCTGACCGGAGGTCTGCCAGCGCCAGATCTCGCGCCCGTCATGTATTGGCTTGGCCGCGATGAAGTTCTGGCACGTATAGATAACCACTTGCCCGCTTAGGGTGGGCCAAGAGAACGGAATATGCATGAGGGCTGAGATGATCAACAAGACCAAACAAACCGATACCGCGAAACTTGAGGTAAAGGGCAAGACCCTTGAGCTCCCCGTTCTGAGTGGCACGCATGGCCCCGACGTCATTGACGTCAGACGCCTCTACGCGGATGGCGATGTCTTCACGCTAGACCCCGGTTTTACGTCGACAGGTTCTTGCGAAAGCCAGATTACCTTTATCGATGGCGAGGAAGGGATCCTTCTGCACCGCGGTTATCCGATTGACCAACTCGCTGAGCAGTCCGGCTTTCTCGAAGTTGCGTATCTCCTTTTGAACGGCGAATTGCCGACACAGGCCGAATTCCGCGCGTTTAATGGCCGTGTCACGCAGCACACGCTTCTGCACACGCAAATGGACCGTTTCTTTGACGGCTTCCGTCGTGACAGCCACCCAATGGCCATGCTGACGGGTACGGTTGGCGCGATGTCTGCGTTCTATCCCGGTGCGATGGACAGCTCAGACCCCGAGGAACGCAACCTCGCCTATATCCGTCTGATCGCCAAAATGCCGACGCTCGCTGCCCGTATCTACAAATATACCCAAGGCCAGAAATTCGTCGATCCAGTGAATGAGCTGTCTTATGGCGAAAACTTCCTGCGGATGTGTTTCTCCGTCCCGGCTGAGAAGTACAAGACCAGCCAGACGCTCGCCCGCGCGATGGACAAGATCTTCATTCTCCACGCCGATCACGAGCAGAACGCATCGACCTCGACCGTCCGTCTCGCAGGCTCTTCAGGCGCCCACCCTTATGCGGCGATTGCGGCGGGTGTAGCTTCGCTTTGGGGACCAAGCCATGGCGGCGCAAACGAAGCCTGCCTCAACATGCTCCGCGAAATTGGTACCGTCGATCGCATCCCGGAATATATCGAGAAATCAAAG
This sequence comes from Hyphomonas sp., assembly GCA_024743015.1. Lineage (GTDB taxonomy): Bacteria > Pseudomonadota > Alphaproteobacteria > Caulobacterales > Hyphomonadaceae > Henriciella. The sequence goes on from JANSXJ010000080.1 coordinate 5,283, forward strand.
GATAAGTCCGACAGTTTCCGCCTGATGGGTTTCGGACACCGGGTTTACAAGAATTACGATCCGCGCGCGACCGTGATGCAGAAAACCGCTCACGAAGTCTTGGACGAGCTCGGCATCGACACGCCGATCCTGCGCGTCGCCAAAGAATTGGAACGCCTGGCTCTGGAAGACGATTATTTCCGCGAGAAGAAGCTGTATCCAAATGTCGACTTCTATTCCGGCGTCATCCTCGATGCCATGGGCTTCCCGACGGACATGTTCACGGTGCTGTTCGCGCTGGCACGAACAGTGGGTTGGTGTTCTCAGCTGAACGAATTCATCGAAGACCCGTCACAACGCATTGGTCGACCGCGTCAGATCTATACAGGTGCAGCCAAGCGCGACTTCGTACCTATTTCGAAACGTTGATCACGCTGAGAATTGCCTGCGCCGCGATAGTCGGTGCAGGCTCATCGCGCTCTCCCATTCGGGAGAGCGCTTTGTTTTGCGCCTCGATTTGAGCCCGCAAGGCCTCAGCATCCGATAGTAGAGCACTGGCGCGCTCCGCCACAATATCCGCGCGAAAGCGCGTCTGGACATATTCCGGCGCGATCTCGGCATCGTCAGCCGCAATATTCAGCAGCGTAATATGCTCCGGCTTGTAAAGCAGATATCGCGCCAAAACCCAGGTCATCCAACCGGTCTTGTAGCCAACGATGAAGGGGGTCCCCTGAACGGCAAGCTCGCTCGTAACCGTTCCGGAACAAGCGAGTGCCAGGTCAGCGGCAGCCATGATGTCTGCGGCGTTGTCGCCTTCATTCGAGACCACCGCCCAGTCGGCAAGATTTGGGTAATCTGCTAGAAACTGTGTGCGAACAGAGGGTGCAGGCGCCGCGACAATGCGCAGTTCGGGTCGTTCAGACTTAAGAAGCCAGGCCGCCTCCATGAGCACCGGCGCCACCCGCTTAATCTCGCTCGGCCGGCTACCCGGCAGGATCAGAACCATCTGTTCGGATTCTGACAGTCCGAGCTTACCGCGGTATGCATCACGGTCGCCACGCTCGGTCCGGCTGAGCGCAGGATTTCCCATCACCGTTACAGGCAATCCATATGGCTCATAGTATCCGGTTTCCATCTGGTGGATGCAGATGAGATGATCAACGAGATTGGACAGCGTCTTGGCGCGACCTGGACGAGTCGCCCAGACTTGAGGGCCGACCAGCTTGATCAGCTTGATCGTCGGGTCGCGGTCGCGAACCCGTTGGGCGACCCGCAACATAAAGCCCCAGGAGTCGACCAGAATCACGGCGTCGGGCCCAAAGGCCAGTATTGCATCAGCGGCGGCGTCTGCGAGTTTTACGACAGTGCCGTACGCCTTGAGGCCTTCGAAGAGCCCCAGAATGGAAAGCGGTGCGATATCGATCGGCGACTCTATCCCGATCTTCTTGAGCTCACCGCCACCAATCCCTGCCAACTCAACACTGGGCGCCTGCGCTTTGATCGCTTCCGCCGTTTCACGCGCCAGCAAATCTCCCGATGGCTCGGCGGCGACCAGGAAAATGCGCGGGGCCTTCACGCGCTTGGATCCTGCGGGAATCCAAACAGAAATACACCAAGCTCTTTTGCACGTGCTTTGACAGCATCAACATCGACGATGAGCGCTCCGCGCGCCTCATAGCCGATCCCCGCCAAGCCCGCGGCTGCAACGCCATCAACAGTCTTCGCGCCGATCGTGGGCAGATCTATTCGGCGCTCCTGTTGCGGTTTAGGACGCTTGACCAGTACGCCAACGCGCTCCGCGTCGGAGCCTCTGATTTCGCCAGGGAGTTCAGCGCAACGCTTGAGCATTTCATCAGTGCCCTCTTGCGCCTCCACGCAGAGCACAAGCCCATTCGCTACGATGGCACCCTGCCCGATATCCATGCGGCCGATCTCGAGAGCGATGTGTGCCGCCTTCTCCAGATCTGCGCGTTGTGCGGGCGTCGGCATCGGTCCGACCAGCAAACCTTCAGGGGCCTCCAAGTGACCCGCTGCCTCATTCGCACCGATAATCTCAAATCCTTCGTCTTCGAACACTTTGATCATAAACGTCAGCAGCGCATCATCGCCGTTCCGGGCGGCTGAAATTGCCTTGGGCAGAAGGGTCATGCCTTTCAGATCGGGCTTGAGCGCCTTGAAATCGGGACGCTTGACGACACCTGCAAAACACACCTGCTCACATCCAGCTTGACGGAACGCCTTGAACGCCTTTCCGATCTCCGCGAGGCCGCTCACCTCACCTGGGAACCGTTCGAGCGCCGGTTCCTCAAACCCCCGCAAACGCAAGACGTAAACGCCCTGCCCGCGCGCCATTGCCGCCTTAGCGACCTGGACGGGAAGCTCTCCCAAGCCTGCGATGATGCCCAGTGGTGCCAAACGGACCTCCTATCTCGGCAGACACAAAGCGCGGTTCTTGCTGCTGCGAATGAAATCAACGATTTGCATGACTTCTTCGGATTCAGCAAATGTCGCGGCGGTGTCTTCGAGGCGCTCCGAAAATGTGCCTTCTTTCGCATAGAGCATACGATAGGCGGAGCGCAGGCTACGGATCGTCTCTCTGGAAAACCCACGACGTTTCAAGCCGACCACATTCAACCCGGCAAGGTGGGCATGATTACCGACCACTGAGCCAAACGGGATCACGTCTGCAACCAGAATAGAACCTCCGCCAACAAAAGCGTGAGGGCCAATTCGGCACCATTGATGAACCGCGACCGCTCCTCCGAACCAGACTTGCTCTCCGACGGTTACATGTCCGCCAATATGGGTATTGTTCGCAACCACGCATCTATCACCAACGACACAGTCATGTGCAGCATGCGTGTGCGCCATGAACAGGCAGTCCGAACCAACCTTGGTGACGCCGCCATGCTCAGGAGACCCGGTGTGCAGCGTGGTATGCTCGCGCATCACGGTGCGGGCACCCACCTCAAGGCGAGACTCCTGACTGTCTTTATAGCCCAACACTTGCGGGGGTCCGCCCAAAACCGAACCGGGGAAAACCTCGACATGCTCATTGAGCAGCGTACGACCGAAGACAGTCGATTTCGGGTGCAGTGTGACATTATCGTGGAGCACCACATTTGGCCCGACATAAGCCATTGCTCCGATCGTCACATTGGATCCAAGCTCTGCGCCAGTTTCAACGACGGCTGTAGGGTGGATGGTAACGCTCATTTCGGTTTCTTCTTTGGCGCAACTTGTTTCTGGATCCAGGCAATCTCGCGCAGATACTGACGCAAGGGGCGTGCGGGGGTCCCACCCCAAGCCTCGCCTGGAGGGATATCACGAAAGATTCCAGACCCCGCCGCAAGTTGTGCGCCAGCGCCGATATGGACATGATCCGCGATCCCTACACGTCCACCCATGACGACGCCATCATCAATCGTCGTTGTGCCTGAGATTCCGGTAAAGCTCGCCATCATGACATTACGACCAATAACTACATTATGCGCGATCTGAACCAGATTATCGATTTTGGTCCGCTCGCCGATGATCGTGTCATCAAAGGCACCGCGATCGACGCAGGAATTTGCGCCGATTGTGACCAGGTCCTGGATGATGACGCGCCCCCACTGAGGGACATCTTCAGCGCCGGCCGGGCCAGAAGTCACGCCAAATCCGGCCTCGCCAATGCTGACACCGGCAAGGATGGTCACATCATTGCCAATGAGAGCGCAACGAATGTTGGCATTCGGCCCAATCTTGGTCCGAGCCCCGATCTGCACCCCTGGCCCGATCACTGCGCCCGGCGCGATCTGCGCATGTTCACCGACCGCAGCGCCCGCGCCGATCACCGCCGTTGGCGCAATCGAAGCACTCGGATGAACAGACGGAGGATCTCCGGGAGTGGTCCACGCCTTCAGCTCATACAAGGCTTCTCCGACGCATTTGTGCGCATAACGGGGATGAGACACGATGACGGGGACGACGCCTTCTGGCAGCGCCTCTGCCGCCTGCTCCGTGACGAAGCATGCAGTTGTCTCCGCGGCGATATCCATGCCTCGTCGCGCATCGCCTTCGATAAAGCAGATATCTCCTTCGCGCGCTTTCGCTGCTGAAGCGATCCCGCGGATTTCCGGATCACCATCGGCGCTCGCATCCAAGCCACAGACGTCAAGAAGGGTCCGCAATGTCTGCGGACCCTTATATGTGTAGAAGCGCTCGTCGACTGGCATCAGCCCCCCGATGCTTTACTGCTGAGCAGGCTGCGTCGGCAACTTCTGACGAGTAACTGCGATGGTGGGAGTCGCGGCATCCAGCTTCGCAATCACGCTTGCCGTTTTGTCGGTCGCCTCGTCCGAGAAGATTACAGCCGATCGATCGAGAATAACGTTTGCGTTGTTTTCGGCCACAACGTCGCGCAAAATCGGCACCAATGCGTTGTTAAGATCAATCAGCGCCTTGCGCTCAGTCAGCGACAGTTCCTGCGCTGCGATCTGACGGTTTCGATTAAACTCATTCGCCTTGCGAGCATAGTTTTCTACTTCGGTTTTCAACGCCGCGTCAGCGCGCATGGCTTCCGGTGTCATATTGGCGGTCTTAGCTTCAATAGCCGCACCTTCTGCCTGAAGTTGTTGCGCAGTTGGCTGCAATTCAGCCTGCATAGAAGCCTCGATCCCTTGGATCTTGGTTGCCACATCCTGACCCGCTTTGCTCTGAGTCAGGATCTGGGTGCGATCGATTACGATGACGTTGGTCCCTTGCGCATATGCAGCAGAAGCCAGTGTGAACGGTGCTGAGACCGCAATCGCGATTGCCGCGAATATGGATTTGACGGGAAACATGTGTCTCTCTCCTGTGAGAACAATGATTGAACTAGAAACGAGTAGACGTGCTGAACCGGAAGGTCTCGGTTCGGTCGTACTCCTCCTTGCGTAGGATTTGTGAAAAGTCGAACTGAATTGGTCCGAACGGCGAGTCCCAGCCCACTGAAAGTCCCGCGGCAGCCCGAAGGCCTAATCCGTCCCTGATTTGCCGCGACGCCGGCAAGCCACCAGGGATGTTGTTGATCTGTCCTGCCCGCGTGGTGAAAAAGATCTCATCCTCAAGATCAGCGTCATCCAGAATACCAACAGAGCCTGCTTCGATGAACAGTTTTGTGCGGATGCCATATTCTTCAGGCAGATAGTTCGGGATCGTTAACTCACCCGTGCCCTGGTAATAGACCTTACCGCCGAGGGAGTTTTGCGGGATGACTTCAATGATATTTCCCTCGGTGTCGGCGATCACATCAACCACACGCGGACCGAGACCCGCGACGTCGAATCCACGGAATGAAGATCCACCCCGGAAGAAGCGGTTATTGATCCGAATACTATCATCATCGCCGAACGGTTCGATTGCGCCCGCGGAGACCCTTACACTAGCGCGTACACCCTTGAAAATTCCGCGATAGGTTGCACCAGAAACCTCGGTTCGCAAATATTGAACGTCGCCGCCTAGGCCCGCGATGTCTTGCGAAATAGAGAAATCGAAGCCGCCGGTTGGTGCGATCGGATCGTTGCGGCGATCCCAGTTAAACGAATACCCGATCAGAGAGGTAATATCGGAACGCTCGCTGTTACAAATGGTCGAACGGAACGCGAAAAGATCGGAACATTGGTCAACAATGATCGTACCGTCTGGCAACGGAACCGTATCCACCGGAACGGGAAGCGAAATCGTCGTATCGTCGCTTGGATCATTCGGTGTCTGCGGGTTGTTTTGATCCACGAGCACATCTTCTAGGGCGAGCGCGCCGGTGGCCTCGACGATGACCAGCGGTGTATCTTCGACGTTGATCTCGTCAGATTGCAAACGATAGCGCAACTGAAGACCGGTATTGTCGGTGACAGGGAAGCCGAAATTGACGCCGGCACCGATTGTCTCCGACTCAAAATCTGAGACATCGAGAAAGTCTGATCGCGTGGAGAATAGTTCTAGTCCCGCGGATAGATTTCGATCCAGGAAGCGCGGCTCCTGGAAGCGGAAATCCAAGAATTGCTGCCGGTCCGAGGCGGAAACTCGCGCAATCAGGCTCTGGCCCCGCCCACGCAGATTTCGTTGCGAAACACTGAGATCGATCAGGAACGCATCGACCGAGGAGAACCCGGCCGCGAAGGAGAGTTCGCCGGTCGCCTGCTCTTTCACTGAGAGGTCAACAACCGTTCGATCAGGCCGCGAGCCTGCCCGTTCGGTAATCTCGACTTCTTCAAAATAACCGAGGGCGCGCACCCGGTTGCGAGACCGATCAAGCAGAACCCGGTTAAACGCGTCGCCTTCAGCAACACGCAGCTCTCGGCGAATAACGCGGTCGAGCGTGCTGGTATTGCCGACAATGTTGATCCGCTCGATGTAAACGCGCGGGCCTTCATCAATTGCGAACGTTACGTTGACCTTTCGCGTTTCCGGGTCGGCTTCCAACCGCGGGTTGACGTCGACGAACGCGTAGCCAGCGATACCCGCCGCGTAGGTCAGCGTGTCGATTGTGTCTTCGATCTGGTCACCGCGGAACAAGTCGCCATCCTGGATCGCAATGGCGCGGCGCAAACCCTCGGAGCTCAGCTTGTCGAGCGCCGTTTCGACCTTGATATCGCCAAATGTATACTGCTCGCCCTCTTCAATCGTGTAGGTGATGTAGAAGTCTTCGCGATCTGGCGTCAGATCCGCCACTGCCGAGATAACGCGGAAATCATAGTAGCCGCGGTTTTGATAGAATTGCCGGAGCAGCTCACGATCATATTCGAGGCGACCGGGATCATAGTTGTCATTCGAGCTGAAAAAGCGCCACCATCGCGATTGCTTGGTCACAACCTCGCTGCGCAGCCGGCGATCGGTAAATTCATCATTACCGATGAAGTTGATCGCGCGTACGCCTGTTACCGGTCCCTCGGTGACCACGAAAACAAGGTCCACCCGGTTCTGATCGAGCGGCTTGTATTGTGGCTCAACAGTTGCCGAGAACCGGCCCGATTGTCTGTAAAGCTCCAGAATCCGCTGAACGTCCGCTTGCACGCGCGCTGCGGTGAAGATCCCGCGCGGCGCAGCCTGAACCTCTTCACGTAGTTTGTCGTCGTCCAGCGCGCGATTGCCCTCAAATAGCACGCGGTTGATAATCGGGTTCTCGACCACACGCACGACCAGGTCTGGCCCGACTTTGTCGAAGCTCGCATCGGCAAAGAGACCTGTTGCAAACAGCGTTTTGAGAGACAAGTCGATCCGCGAAGGATCGAATGTGTCGCCAGGCGCCACCAGAAGGTAGGACTGCACGGTACGGTCTTCGATACGCTGATTGCCTTCGATTCGAATTTGGCGAATCGTTTCGGCAGATTGAGCCACAGCTTGAACAACCGGCGTTGCGGTTATCGCGAGTGTGCTCATCGCCATAAAGGCTGCAGCAAGTACTTTACGCATCGATCCCTCGATCCTCCTTGGTAAGCGTCCTATTCGCTTGTTGGTCTTTGGAAAAGACCCGTTTCCAGAACA
>JANSXJ010000547.1 GCA_024743015.1 Hyphomonas sp.
AAGTTCATTCAGATAGAGCTCGCTAGACAGGTTCACAGGACGGGGGACAGGCTTGGTGATCCGCAGTTACCCAGCTTCGTAGGCGTCCAGTCGCGAGGATAGCGAGCCCGGTCACGGGCATTGTAGTCTTTGCGCAAGTGCCGTGTTTCACGTGCACACGAGCGGGCGGCGTTTTTTAAAAAGGGGAACGTCGTCCGTTCATTTATCTGAGCTTGGATCGATATGCCGACGCCCGAAATCTGCTTCGGCCGTGTCGAGCCCTGCATCGATAATCGCCTCCCGGATCCCCCGGGCGCGCGAAAACTCTTTCATCAGCGTCTCCCCGTCCCCCCATCGGATCGCGCGTTGCAGCGCCGCAAGGTCTTCGCTGAACCGGCCCAGCGTTTCGAGCACGGCATCCTTATTGTTCAGGAACACATCACGCCACATGGTCGGATCGGATGCCGCAATGCGGGTAAAATCCCGGAAACCACCCGCGGAATATTTGACCACTTCGCCCTGCTCTACGCTTTCCATGTCATAGGCCGTCGACACGATATTGTAGGCAATCAGGTGCGGCAGGTGTGAGGTGATGGCGAGCACGCGGTCGTGGCGATCCGGGTCCATTGTTTCAACCCGCGCGCCAATGCCCTTCCAGAAATCGGTCAGCCGTTCGACGGCGTCATCATACGCCTCATCGCCTTTTTTCAGCGGTGTCAGAATATGCCAGGACCCCTGAAACAAGCTGGCGAAACCGGCTTCGGGACCGGATTTCTCTGTCCCTGCGATCGGGTGTCCGGGAATAAGATACACGTCCGAAGGGCAATGCGCTGCCATATCGCGCGCCGCCGTGACTTTAACCGAACCAACATCCGTGAGGATCGCGCCGGGCATCAAGGCGTCCTTGATCAGTTCCGCCACCTCCCCGAACACACCGACCGGGGTGCAAAGGATGACGCAATTGGCATCTCGCACAGCCGCTTCTGCCGTCTCGGCGACCTCAGCGCTGAGGACACGTGCCGCCCGCTCCCGCACATCAGAAGAAATATCCCAAACCGCGACACGATCAGCGCCTCCATAAGCGTTCACCGCATGGGCGATGGAGGAGCCGAGCAGGCCGATGCCAAGGATGGCAAGCTTGTCGAATTGCGCGTTGGACATCAGCTTTTCGCAAACGCCTCTATCGCCGCGATCAGGTCGTCATTCTGCTCTGTCGTGCCAATCGAGGCGCGCAAACAGGTCGGCAGTCCGTACACATTCACGTTTCGAATCACGACGCCGCGGTTGCGAAGGAAAGCGTCCGCCTCTCCGCTGGTGCGTCCCGGCGCGTCGGGAAATTCTATCAAGGTGAAGTTGCCGACACTCGGATAGGTCTTGAACCCGGCTTTCTCGACGGCGTCGCGTACCCGAGCAAGCTCAGCTGAATTGTGCTCGACAGACTTTGCCTGGAACCCATCATCATTGAGAGCGGCGATGCCGGCAGCCTGGGCGACTGCGCTGACATTGAATGGCCCTCGCGTCCGGTGAATGGCGTCGATCACGCTTTCCGGTCCATAGGCCCATCCCAGGCGTAGCGCTGCGAGACCGTGAATCTTCGAGAAAGTGCGCGTCATCAACACATTCGAGCGCTCACCGGCCAGCTCAAGTCCGGCGCTGTAATCGTTGTTGCGGACATATTCCGCATAAGCTCCATCCAGAACGAGCAGCACATTCTCGGGCAAACCCTCATGCAGGCGTTTCACGTCAGAATAGGGAATATAGCTTCCGGTTGGATTGTTCGGATTAGCGAGGAAAACGATTTTCGTCCGCTCATCGACTTGCTCGAGCATCGCATCGACGTCCGTGGTCAGCTCTTTTTCGGGGGTGCTGCGGGTCTCGGCCCCTGCCTGCTGCGCCA
>JANSXJ010000063.1 GCA_024743015.1 Hyphomonas sp.
ATCAAGAAAATGACCAAGAAAAGAACGCTGTACGCAACGATGTTTGCTCAAATCGTTACGCTCGTTCTGATCGGAATATGGCACGGTGCCGCGTGGACCTTTATCGTCTGGGGGGGCTATAACGCACTGGTGATTTGCACAGAAATGAGCCTGCGCAAGTCCATAGGACACTGGAAATTCTGGAAGCTCAAAATCCTGGTGCCGGTATTTGGGATTTTGACATATTGGCTTTTCGCGTTCGGGGCCCCGTTATTCAGAGGCGAGTCCCTCGGCCAGGCGCTGAACATGTACAAGGCCATTATCGTTCCGCACACTAACCCGTACTATGTCAGCGACGTCGACAAGTATCTGATCGCCGTCTGCATCACGGTAATATTTTTGTTCCACTCTTACATTCGCAAACGCTCCTTCGAGAAGGTAGCCTACGCGATCCCATTACCTCTACGTACTTTGTTGCTCACCGGTATGATTTTAGGTGTAGCCGTTGCAGGCAGATCAAATGAAGCATTCATCTACTTTCAATTCTAAAGCAGAGCAGATCAGCTCGACGGCCAATTTCGACTGGCTGATCAGCCTGGTTTCTGCTGGGATCCTGTCTTTGATCGTGCTGGTTTTCTACGATAACTGGCTGAGAGAAAAAGGCGTCGAGCCCAGCTTTGAAAATTCTTTGCAGCGTTGGAGTATGGTTCGCGCGCAGCTGCAGAATGATGAGAATCCGAGCTCGATTGTACTTCTCGGTGCATCAAGAATGCAGGGCAATATCAACATGACCGCGACTAAAGCCCGGGATCCCGAGAGGAATGTTTATCAATTGGCCATGGAGGGGTTGCCCCCATTCGCATCACTCGAAGACATCGCCGACAATACGGACTTCAAAGGCACCGTAATGGTATCCGTGTTTCCATCCTGGATCCTTGAAGAGGGTGGAAAATATGACCAGGCGCAGCTCGTCGACTACTATCATGACAATTGGAATTGGGCGCGATGGATTGATACGATGGCTGCGGATGCGGTGTCGAACACTTTTGTGTTCACCGATAATCGCTACAGATTTCGTAATGCCGTGGATGCGCTGATCAATCACGATACGATTTTCCAAGGCGTGGACTACGTGAACATCTCCGAGGACCGGGAGCGTCGATTGGATGTGGACAAGATCGACCTCGAGCAACTTCGTGGTCGCATTTTATGGTCTACGGAAAAAGAACTGACAGATGCTGGTATCCCTGATCGGGACACATGGCAGAGTTCCGTCGCAGCACTCAAGGCGCCGGTTGAAAAGATCAGAGCGCGCGGGGGTCGCGTTATCCTCATCCGGATGCCAAGCAGCGGTCCGGTGTATCAGATGGAACAGACCGCGTTTCCGCGCCAATTGTACTGGGATTCCATTGTCACAGGCGCAGACCCGGATGCGGCGATACACTTCGCTGATTATCCGCAATTGTTGTCGTTTGAGCTCGCCGACTATAGCCACCTTGATCGCGACGACACACTGGCGTTCACCCATGCATTGTTCGATATTATCGACAGCTTCGATGCGGATTCGAATGTCAGCTAGGCGTTAGGCGCTGCGTGATACTCGATGTCTCTCTGTCCAGGTAAGGTCGCCGACTAGTGCGCTTCGGCCCAGTTCATCCCGGTGTCTGCCTCAACAACGAGCGGGACGCTTAATTCGAGCGCGGGTAAGGGTGCCTTTTCCATCGTTGTGCGGACCACTTCGATTGTTTCTTCCGCTTCTGCCTCAGGAGCTTCGAAGATCAGTTCATCATGCACCTGCAGCAGCATTTTAGCCTTCAAACCAGCCGCTTCGAGCGCGGGTGGCATATGCACCATGGCGCGCTTGATGATGTCCGCGGCGGACCCCTGGATGGGCGCGTTGATCGCCTGTCGCTCGGCGAAGCCCCTTTGTGGGCCCTTGGCCTTGATCCCTTTCAGGTGCAGCACGCGACCAAATATGGTTTCGACGCGCTCATGCTCAGCGGCGTATTTCTTGGTCTCGTCCATATAGGCCTTGATGCCTGGGAAGCGTTTGAAATAGGTCTTGATGTACGCCGAGGCCTCGTCGCGGGGGATTGAAAGCTGGCGCGCCAGTCCGAAGGCAGAGATCCCGTAAATGATGCCGAAATTGATCGCCTTGGCGCGGCGACGGATCATCGGATCCATCCCCTCAATCGGAGTGTCAAACATCTCGCCGGCGGTCATGGCGTGAATATCCAGGCCTTGATTGAAAGCATCCTTGAGCGCGTCGATCCCAGCAATGTGCGCAAGCAGGCGCAACTCGATCTGGCTGTAATCGGCGCTGATCAGAACATTTCCGGCCTCGGGAATGAAGGCTTCGCGAATCTTGCGGCCGTCCTCGGTCCGTATCGGTATGTTCTGCAGGTTTGGATCGTTGGATGAGAGACGTCCAGTTTGCGCCCCGGTCATCCCGTAATTCGTGTGAACTCGTCCCGTGCGTGGGCTTATTTGTTGCTGCAGAGTCTCGGTATAAGTCGAGCGCAGCTTTGAGACGGTCCGCCAATTGATCACCGCCCGCGGCAGATCATGGCCCTCTGCGGCGAGGTCTTCCAGAATGTCCGCACCGGTTTGCCAGGCACCGGTCTTGGTTTTCTTGCCGCCTTCCAGACCCATCTCGTCAAACAGGATCTCTCCGAGCTGTTTCGGGCTGCCAAGATTGAATTCACGTCCCGCAAGTTCGTAGGCCTCCGCCTCGTACCGGGCCATGGACTGACTGAAATCGGCTGACAGACGCGACAGGTGTTCGCGGTCTACTTTGATCCCATGAGCCTCCATGTCCGCCAGGACTTGGACTAGCGGTCGCTCCAGCGTTTCGTAGACCGTGGTGACATGTTCGCTGTGCAGGCGACGTTTGCCCTCAAGCCATAGCCTGAGCGTGATGTCGGCGTCTTCAGCCGCATACTCAGTGGCCTTGTCGAGCGGGACACGATCAAAGCTGATCTGCTTTTTGCCGGTGCCGCAGACATCCTTGAACGACAACGGTGTGTGATGGAAATAGCGCTCGGATAGCTCGTCCATGCCGTGATTGTGCATGCCGGCATGCATCACGAAGCTGAGCAGCATCGTATCATCGATTGGCGCCATTCGAATATCGTGGCGCGCCAGGACTGAAACATCATATTTGAGATTGTGACCGATCTTCAGGACTGCGTCGTCTTCAAACAGTGTTTTCAATGCCTCGAGCGCCTTTTCCTTATTGATCTGGCGCGGCGGGTCGATGCCGAACATATCGTCGCTGGGTGCGTCCGGATCTGTGTCCGGGTCGACATGAGCGAGGGGAATGTAACACGCTTCGCCCGGGCCGAGCGCGAGTGAGACGCCGACCAGGCCTGCTTCATGGGCATCAAGCGCGTCGGTTTCTGTATCCACGGCGACATAGCCCTGCCGGGTCGCGCGGGTGATCCAGTCTTCCAGCGTGTCGAAATCGCGAATGCAGACATAGGTGCTGCGATCGATCTGCACAGGTTCGTCTTCGGTCGCTTCGTCCAGTGTGCCTTCCAGCTCAAATGTCTCGCGGACGCGCCGCGTGATTGTTCGAAATTCCATCTTCTCGAGGAAATCCAGCAGCGTCTTTGGATCGGGATCGGCGACGGCCAGATCCTCCATCGCAACCTCAACCGGTACATCAGTTTTTAGCGTGACAAGATCGCGGGACAAGCGGATCTGGTCGGCATGGTCGATCAAGGTTTGGCGGCGTTTGGGTTGCTTAATCTCCTCTGCACGAGCGAGAAGTGTATCAAGGTCTCCATATTCGGTGATCAGGGTCGCGGCGGTTTTGACACCGATGCCGGGCGCGCCTGGAATGTTGTCGACGCTGTCGCCGGCAAGGGATTGAATGTCGATGACTTTTTCAGGTCCAACGCCGAACTTCTCCACCACTTGATCATGGCTGATATGTTTGTTCTTCATCGTGTCGAGCATGAAGATCTTGTCAGTGACCAGCTGCATCAGGTCTTTGTCCGAAGAGACAATCGTGACGCGCGCCCCTTTCGCCTCTGCCAGTCGGGCATATGTCGCGATCAGGTCATCAGCCTCATAGCCTTCCATTTCCAGGGCATGCGTATGGAAGGCAATTGCGGCCTCTCTCACCAGCGGGAATTGCGGTCGCAGGTCTTCCGGCGGCTCTGATCGGTTCGCCTTGTACTCCGGGAACATTTCATTCCGGAATGTGTAGGAAGACTTGTCAAACACGCAGGCGAAATGGGTCGGTCGTTCATCGCCCTTGAGGTCCTCGAGCAGCTTCCAGAGCATGTTGCAGAAACCAGACACTGCTCCAACCGGAAGACCGTCCGAAGCGCGGGTTAGTGGGGGCAGGGCATGATAGGCGCGAAATATGTAGGCGCTCGCATCAATCAGATAGAGATGTGAGTCGGAATTGATTGGCGCGCTTGGCATGGCTCATGTCCTCTATTGCGGGACGAGTATTAGCGGCGAGTCGTGGCTGTGGGTAGGGGGCTGCTAATCCGTTTCTCGGATTGATCGCGAGCGCGGGTGCGGAGTGGAGCACACCCGACTGTTTTGGTAAGGCCGTTTGCGAGACTTCATCCGCTCTGATGACGGATTAGGGGTCTCGCTCACACCGCCGCCAATGGGCGTGTTTCTGCTAAACGGCCCAAGGTTTTCTTGGTCATATTTAGATAACCGCTTGGAGACTTAATGATCCCTCGATCCTGTTTTTTGATCGGCCGCAATCGGCACTCGGGTGGCAAGCTGTCATAAACAGAAAGATCCACGAGCTCGCCCGGTGGAACACCAAATCTGCGTTTCACCGATCGATTAAAGTTCGCGCCCGATGAGAAGCCCCATTTGTTCGCGACCTGCGTGACAATCCCGCGCTGTCCGGGTTGCTTTGAAATGTCGATGACGGCGCGAAGCAATCGGCGCTCGTTAATGTATTGGCGAACGCCTCCGCGTTCGTTGAACATCCGATAGAGTGAGGCTCGAGAAAGGCCGAAGTCCCGTAGCAGCGTGTTTGCGGAAAGGTCCTGATCCAGGAGATTTTGTTCGATATGACGGCAGATCTGATCCTGTAGAGCAGCCCGCGCACGCCGTCGGACATCGCTGTGCTCGCATCCGGTATTCAAGGCGATTGTCAAGCAAGCGATCAATTGTGCATACGCTTCCTGATCATAGGCGTTACGCGACTGAAGAGACTCAAACATCTCATCGAACAACCGATTGAGAATCTGCCCCATCGGATGCCACGGTGGGAAAGTTATCAGCGTATCGTGGATATCCGGATGGTATCCAATTGCGACTTTCGGTATGTGAACGGTCTGCATGGTCGACTGGCTCTGCACGCATTCGGTCTGACACGCTTGATCCAGCAGGTAGACCATTCCAGAGTCGCGATCGACATTTAGGTCGCCGCTACGCCCTCTGATGATCCCCCGAACCAGGCGATGCAGGAAGACAAATGGTTCACCGCTCGCGGCTTGACGGTTCGACTTTCTCACCATGAATGGATCGGTCTGAAACTCGGAAAAAAGACAATGCTCTATGTCCCAGTTCCGAGATAGATAACGTCCTGTATTTCCTACGGACTGAAGGGGAGTGAACTCAAACAGTGCCCCGTCGATTCCGGCATATATATTGATGGCACGTCGAGCATGCGCCGATGTGGCTCGGCGACGGTTCTTAAATTGTCACTAAATACCGCCTTCACGCCCCGTCTCTTCTTTCGCTTCTATTTCCGACAAATGTCGTTCACGTACATGAGATCCATAGCAGTTTTTTGCCCTTGAATATTGGCGTAGTGTCTCAAACTTCGGCGATGGAAGCGCGATTTTGAGCGCTGAATCCTCGAATAGCGTGGACATTGCTTACGCTCTTTCTCTATTCAGCGACCGATGAAGACTTATTTCTCTCCTGGAACCGCTCTGGCCATCGTGATTGCGAATATGATCGGAACAGGGGTGTTCACCAGCCTGGGGTTCCAACTCGCGACGCTGCAAAGCGGGTTTGCGCTGATCATGCTTTGGGTCGTCGGCGGCGTGATCGCCGTCTGCGGGGCGCTCTCCTATGCCGAGTTGGGGGCCGCCTTGCCGCGCTCCGGAGGGGAATATAATTTTCTCGGGCGGATCTATCACCCGTCCGCAGGATTCGTCTCGGGTTGGGTCTCGTCGACGATTGGCTTCTCGGCACCCGTGGCGCTCGCCGCCATGACGTTCGGGGCATACACGACATCTTCCATCCTGCCGGACGCTTCTGAGACGGTGCGCGCATGGACCGAACGCGGCCTCGCGGTTGGTCTAATCATTTCACTGACATTGATTCATACGCGCAAGCGCCTGACGAGCGGCAGGTTTCAGAGCCTGTTCACCGCGATAAAGGTGGCTGTGATCCTGGTGGTCAGCGTTGCGGGCCTGGCTTTGGTATCAGAGTATCAACCTGTCTCCCTGTTACCGCGCCCCGGTGATTCCGCAGCGCTGACCTCAAGCGCTTTTGCGGTGTCCCTGATCTATGTCAGCTATGCATATACAGGCTGGAACGTCGCCACTTATCTCACCGACGAGTTGGAGCGACCGCAACGCAGCTTGCCCCGCGTTCTCTTCGTCGGAGCATTTGGCGTGATGTTGCTCTACATCCTCCTGAACGCGGTCTTCCTGCTGACCACTCCTATGGAAAAAATGGTCGGAGAAGTCGAAGTCGGAGTCATCGCTGCGCGCCATGTCTTTGGTCAGATGGGGGCGCTGTTTACCGGCGCGATTCTAGGGGTTTTGCTGATATCGACTGTCTCGGCCATGACCATTGCCGGACCGCGCGTGCTGCAAATGGTCGGGCAGGATATCAAGGCGTTTCGGTTCCTTGCGACAACCAACTCAGATGGCATGCCGACGACCGGTGTCCTCGTGCAGTCAGGTCTGGCGCTCCTTTTCGTGCTCACGGCCACATTCGATCAGGTGTTGGTTTTTGCAGGGTTTACACTCGCGCTGAACAGCCTTTTAGCGGTCGCGGGTCTGTTTGTTTTGAGATTGCGCGAGCCTGAATTGGCGCGACCCTTTAGAGTGCCGCTTTTTCCGTTCCCGCCGCTCATCTATCTCGTCTTGACCATCTGGACGCTCGTCTACGTCGCGATTGAGCGTCCACAGGAAGTCGCTGTGAGCGCGGTCCTGATTGGATTGGGCGTAGCGATCTATTTGATCAGCCGCGATCGGAGCGCAGATAGTCGCTAGCGCTTGCGTTTGTCGATCTTGGCCTGGAACTTATTGATGCGGGGAACGATTTCTGATTCAAACCGTCGTCCGTTGAATACGCCGTAATGCCCAACGCCCGGCTGAATATAGTCGGTTTGCATCTTGTCGGGGATGCCGGTGCATAGATCGTGTGCTGCCTGGGTTTGACCGATGCCTGAAATGTCGTCTTTTTCGCCTTCGACGGTCATCAAACCGACGTCAGTGATCTTGCCTGGATTTACCAGGCGCTCGCCGCGATACTTGAACTTGCCACGCGCAAGGCGGTGTTCACGGAACACGCGGCGAATGGTTTGAAGATAGAACTCCTCCGTCAGGTCCAGAACAGCGAGATACTCGTCATAGAAAACCCGATGCTTCTCGGCGCTGTCTTCATCACCTTCGACGAGATGGTCGAAAAAGCGCGCTTGCGCATCCACATGTCTATCCCAGTTCATGTGCATGAAGCTGGTGAGCTGGACGAAGCCGGGATAAACGCGCCGCATCATTCCAGGCCAGGGGGCTGGCACCGTGTAGATCATCTTTTCCCGAAACCACTCAAAGCTGCGCTCTTCAGCCAGTAGATTCGGGACGGTCGGCGATTTGCGGGCATCAATGGGGGATCCCATGAACGTCATGCTGGAGGGCAGGGCGGCGTCGCCGTCTTCTGACATCATTGAAATCGCGGCAAGAACCGCTGGTCCCGGCTGACACACGGCGACGACATGCGCTCCACCCCCAATATGCTGCAGCGCAAAGCGGACATGATCGATATAGTCATCGAGATCAAAGCGCCCGTACCAAACGGGTGCCATTTTCGCGTCTGTCCAATCCGTGATGTAGACTTCATGCGTCGGTAGAAATGCCTCCACCGTCCCGCGAAGGAGGGTCGCGAAGTGACCCGAAAGCGGGGCGCAGATCAACAATCTTGGGCGGCCAACCGGCGTGCCCTGTGTTTCGAAATGGACTAGATTGCACCAATTGGTCGACCAGGTCGTGACTGGCGTGACCGCGCGTAGTTCTCCGTCGATCTCGGTATGCGGGATCTGCCATTCTGGTTTCCCGTAATAGCGCGTGGCGCGTTCGAAGACACTGCTCGCGGCATGTGTGGCGCGCCCAAAGGCGGTATTCTTAAATGGGTTGAGCGGGTGTTCGAGGCTCTGCATTGCCCCTTTCGCCAGCAGGCGCATCGGCGCCAGGGCCGCGCGATTCATTTCTACCAGCGTGTACAACATATGCGTCTATTCCCGTCTTTGGTGCAGTGCAGCATAGATCGCTGCATTGGTAAAGCCAATCTAACTCCCGCATGCGGCGCATCGCTCACGCAGAATTCGCCCATGAGATCAGGACGTTATTGAACTGCCAAAAGCCTTAACCAATTGTGAAGCGATTCAACCGCAGGTTTATGTATGTCTGATTTGATCCATCCGTTACCGCAATCGGAAGCATTTGAACGCACGTGCAAAATGCTCGATCTGCCGGTCAAACGAATCCAGCAAGAGGATGCGTCCTGCCTCATCCAATCACGCAGGTTGCCGGTTATCGGGTCCGTCAATCTCATATCCAGAGGGCCGGTTTGGACCTCCGATACCCTGAGAAACGACTTCCTGGAACGGGTTCGCGATGAAGTGAGGGGGCCGTTGGCGATTAATGCTCCAATTGGAACAGACGCCCCAGGCTTCAGGCTCGTAGCCGGTGCTGAGCTGGCGATTCTGGATATGAAGGATCAAAGTGAGATGCGGGCACGCCTGCATCAGAATTGGCGCAATCAGTTGAAAAAGGCGGAGCGGTCATCGCTGTGTGTTATCGATCAGCCAGTCGATGCGCAGAAGCATAAATGGTTCCTTGAAGCAGAGGAGATGCAGCAAAGGTCGAGGAAGTATCGCGGACATCCGCCCGGCTTTATTCTGGCTTATGCCGCCGCAAACAAAGGACAGGCCCGTCTTTACACTGCACTGCTGGAGGGCGAACCGGTAGCGGCTATGCTGGTCCTGAAACACGGCCTGATGGCGACATACCAATCCGGCGTCACGACAGAACAGGGGCGCAATCTCTGTGCTCATAATCTCATCCTATGGAGAATTATGACCGACCTTCAGAAACGTGGCATCCGGCGACTGGATCTTGGTCGAGCCGATCTCTCCGACGGCCTGACTCGCTTTAAGACTCGGGCGGGTGCGCGGATTGAGAAGCTCCCCGGAACCTATCTGTCATTCAGGCAATTCCGGAACGGAAAACGCGAACGTCGCCTGCGTGTATCGGGTGATGTGGCACCAGCTTAGAGCGTTCTGCGCATTCGTCACTGGTTCTCGGGACAAACACAGTCATTTGCACTCAAATACTGCCCAATATGCTTGTCTTATAAGGTTAACGCCGTATCCCGCGGCGCATGACAGATCTAAAAGGCAATATCGACACGCCCTCTAGTGCAAGCGTTTTCCGGGTCGGAAAGTTTGCGCTATTCTCTCACAGAACGTGCGAGCAAACGCAGGCTCATTTTGGCCTCTCCAGCCGTGAAACCGAACTCGTGCTGCACATTGCCGGCGGGCTGACAAAACAGGAAATTGCAAAGCAAATGGGGGTGTCACCCGCGACCGCTGATACTTTCCGGCGACGCGCTTATGGGAAGTTAGGCGTCAATTCGGCAGCGGCGGCTGCCGCTATTGTAAGCTCATACCTCGCGGGAACGCGTGTCGAGAGCTGTGAGGTTGAAGTCGTCGTTTAACCGATATGCTGGGCGAGGCATTGCGCAACATAGTCTGGATCTGATTCGACTTCCGAAAAGAAAGTCTTCAACTGCCAGTTTTCGTCCATGAGATACAGCAGCAATGTGTGATCCATTGTGTATTCTGCAAGGCTGTCCGGGGTTTCGATCCGCTCATATTGCACGATGAAAGCCTCTGCCGCGGCGGCGATTTCTTGCTCGGTGCCGGTAAGGCCGATCAAGTTGTCCGGAAACGCGGGTGTCGACACATAATCTGATAGAGCCTCCGGCGTATCCCGTTCCGGATCGATGGTGATCAACAGCGTCTGCGGAGCCTCGACGCCATCGGGAAGGCGGTCATAGGCGTTCTTGAGTGCGACCAGCGTGGACGGGCAGAAATCCGGACAATAGGTAAACCCGAAATAGATCAGGGTTGGTGCACCTTTGAATGTTTCCTCCGTCACCCGTTCCCCGGTGTGGGAGACAAGGTTGATGGGACCGCCAATTGTTTCATAGGCACGGGTCATGCAACCGGCTTGTGCGCCACCTGCTGTGGGAGCGGGTGTTGAAGGGCCACAGGCGGCGAGCGCAAGGCCTGCGAGGCTGAGCGGAATGGATTGAATGAGTTTCATGCCCGCGATATGCGCACGATCTCAGAGTATGATAAGGGGCCCTGTTGCCGCAGCAGGAGAGCGGAATTGGAAGATCTGAACGACACGCGAGCGGCTATGGATGAGGGCTTGATCAGCCTTTTGCCAGAAGGGCTCAGTAATGTCGGCGCGGCGCAAGGCAGTACGCGTCTTGGCACGCTGATGACGCTGAGGTGGCTAGCGGTTGCCGGGCAATCCTTTGCGGTCCTCTTCGTCTATTTCGGATTGGGATTTGAGCTGCCGCTTGCGATGTGTCTCTCGGTAATCGCCGCGTCTGCCTGGTTGAACGTCTTCCTGTCGTTTGCGGCTGCTGGACCACAACTCCTGCGTGGCTGGGAAGCTGCCGTTCAACTCGCATTCGACGTCCTGCAGCTCGCGCTGCTCATCAGCCTGACGGGCGGATTATCCAATCCCTTTCTACTGTTTTTGATCGCGCCCGTAACCGTCGCCGCCTCCAGTCTGAGACCGCGCTACACCGCGATGATTGCGGGGTTTGCGATCGCGCTGGCGGCGCTTATGCCGTTCTTCGCATTTGACTTGCCTTGGCAAGGCGACAGTGCGCTGACGCTTCCGGCCCTGTTTGAGGGCGGACACTTCGCCGCCCTGTGCATCGGCATCATCTTCTTTGCTCTTTCAGCGCAGCGGGTGAATGAGGATGAGGCCAAGATGGTCCGCGCCCTTGATGCAGCGGCCGTCGTGATGTCACGCGAGCAAAGGCTTTCCGCGCTCGGTGCAATGTCTGCGATGACGGCGCATGAGCTCGGAACTCCGCTCGCGACGATCCATCTCGTCTCGAAGGAGTTGCAGGCCATGTTGCCCGATGACAGTCCGCATCGCGAGGATGCAGCTCTGCTGGCGGAGCAGGCGGAGCGGTGCCGTGACATCCTGCAGCGGCTCGGTCGAGCGCGAGAGGCGGAAGACATCGTCCACGCGCGGATGCCTATGAGCGCCTTGGTTGAAGAAGCGGCTGCGCCACATAAAGGGCTCGGCGTTGCCGTGCAGGTCACCTATGAGGCGATGGAAGATGGTGAGGCGAAAGTCCCGATCATCAGACGCAGCCCCGAAATCCTGCATGCCCTTGGAGCGTTCATTGAAAATGCCGTCAGCTTCGCTGATTCAGAGGTGCGCGTCGTCGCCAATTGGACCGAGCATCAATTCATCGTCACGATCCGCGACGATGGACCCGGCTTCGCATCTGAGGTCATGCCCAAGCTGGGCGAACCCTATGTTTCACAGCGTGGAGAGGCACATCTAGGGGGTGGGGACATGGGTCTCGGCTTCTTTATTGCCAAGACGCTGATTGAACGAACCGGTGGCCGGATTGCGACACGCAACCGCGCGGCACCTCGCCACGGGGCCATTGTGCAGGCAGTATGGCCTAGAACTGAACTTCAGCCATTGGACAATACGGAAAACAACCTAGAATAATGGCTGCGAAGGAGCGAGAAATGGAATCTCCCGTCACAGTAAAACTTCATGAGAGCCTTAAAGACGTTGAGGACCGGACATGTCTGGTGCTCGATGATGATGGACCGTTCTTGCAGCGCCTTTCCCGTGCGCTGACGCAGCGGGGATTTCTGGTGTCTGCGACATCCAAAGTGTCTGAAGCGCGCGATATTGCGCGGCTCAACCCGCCGGCTTTTGCGGTTCTTGACCTGCGCCTGGAAGATGGCTCTGGCCTGGATGTTGTCGAAGTCCTGCACCGGTACCGTCCGGATGCCCGTGCTGTCATTCTCACCGGGTATGGCGCGATAGCGACGGCGGTTGCGGCGGTAAAAGCCGGCGCCGTCGATTATCTAGCCAAGCCCGCAGACGTCGAGGACATCGTTCGAGCGCTTGCAAATAGCGGCGAAGGCCTGCCAGAACCGCCGGAAAACCCGATGTCGGCAGACCGCGTCCGCTGGGAGCACATACAGCGGGTTTATGAGCTGTGCGGGCACAATGTGTCCGAGACAGCGCGTCGCCTCAACATGCATCGCCGCACATTGCAGCGGATTTTGGCGAAGCGAGCCCCGCGATAGGTCTGGACCATATTCGCGTCTCACCCTACTTTCACCTGCAGAATTCTACAGAGGGGTGAGTTCTTGTTTCGTCATATCACGCTCGGCGCAAATGAATGGCCGAAAGCGAGAGTCTTCCATCAAACTGCGGCCGCGGCCGTGAATCCGCGTCCGTTTGTGGCGCTAAAAGATGGGGTCGATTCTCAACCGTCACGCAGAGGGGAGCAATGACGGAGTCACCACCGCATGCGCTCGCCCACAACCTGTCGACACTGGAAGGCATTCGGCATGGCTTCTTCGGTCGAAAAGGGGGAGTCTCGACGGGTCTGTATGAAAGCCTGAACATTGGACAGGGCTCAGAAGACGATGTGCAGGCCATCCGAGATAATCGTGAGCTCATCAGAAACGCGTTGGGCGCTGAAAAGCTGCTTTCCTGTTTCCAGGTTCATTCCGCCAAAGTCGTAACGGTGACGGAGCCATGGCAGACGCGCCCGCAAGCGGATGCGATGGTGACTGACCATCCCGGGCTCGCTCTGTGCATTTTGAGCGCAGATTGTGTGCCGGTCCTGTTCGCAGACGAGACCGCGAAAGTCATAGGCGCGGCCCACGCCGGATGGAAGGGCGCGCTCGGCGGCGTATGCGAAGCAACGATCGACGCCATGGAGGCCATCGGTGCCAATCGAGAAAACATTCAGGCGGCCATCGGTCCTGCCATCCAGCAAGAAAGCTACGAAGTCGGCCCGGAATTCAGAGACACTTTTGCCGGCGAACATGAGTGGACGGACCGCTTGTTCAAGGCGGGCCGTGATGACCGCTCACATTTTGATCTGACGGGTTATGTCCAGGCGGTTCTTCTGCGTGAAGGGCTAAGCTCTGTCGACAATCTCGGTCATGACACATGCGCCCTGGAGGACGACTATTTCTCCAATCGACGCCGCAATCACCGAGGGGAAGATGATTACGGCCGCAATGGTAGTGTCATCATGCTTGAGGCCTAAGCCTATGAAACTTTACGATTACAAAGCCGGCCCGAACCCCCGGCGGGTGCGAATCTTTCTGGCCGAAAAAGGCGTGGATGTGCCCCTGGTCGAGGTCGATATCCTGAAACGCGAACAGAAAGCGCCTGAATTTCTGGCTAAGAACCCGATTGGTAGCATCCCGGTCCTCGAACTGGATGACGGCACCTGCATTTCTGAATCCGTGGCGATCTGTCGATATTTCGAGGAGATGTATCCAGATCCGCCTCTGTTCGGTCAAACCCCGCTCGAAAAAGCGATGATCGAAATGTGGCTCCGCCGCGTTGAGCTCAATTTCATGGTGCCCGTCGGCATGGTTTGGATTCACGGCCATCCATTAACAGCGCGCTTGGTCAAACAAATCCCGGAAGCGGCAAATCAGAACCGGGCCCGCGTGCACCTCGGTTACAAGTTGTTGAATACACAGCTCGCGACCAACACCTTCATCGCTGGAGACGATTACACCGTGGTCGACGCGATCCTTCTCGCCAGTCTCGACTTCGCGAATGGCCTAGTTGGTGTGCCCTATGATGAAGGTCTCGCGCACCTCAAACGCTGGCACGATGCCGTATCTGCCCGGCCAAGTGCGCAAGCTTAGTTCAGCTGAATTGTCCAGAAATGGCTGGTGCCGCGAGGGAGAATTGAACTCCCGACCTCATCATTACCAATGATGCGCTCTACCACTGAGCTACCGCGGCCTTTTGTGTTGCCGGGGATTAGCCTACACTGGCACAGATGAAAAGATGGTTTCTGGACTTGG
>JANSXJ010000488.1 GCA_024743015.1 Hyphomonas sp.
CGAGTGTGTTGCGAAACCGCATGCGCCTGGCCCAATGCCAGCAGTGCACACAAAGCCACGCGGGCGGGCCTTCCCAAGCGAATGTTCTTTGCCATGGACATCCTCCACCGGAACCGGCGCAATCGCCGGTTCCGGAACTGTTCCGTCGGTGTCAGACGCGGCCGAGGGCCTGCTGCGCAGACGTCGTGAGATAGGTGTCGTACATCCAGTCCTGGTCGATTTCGAACAGACTGCGGATGCCGGACGCCTCATAGGCGTGGTCAAGGCGACTCATGCGCTTGTTTTGCATGTTGTAGCTCATGACATAGGTCCAGGACCACGCCGGCGTCTTGCCGTCATGCCCCATCACGACACGATCTCCATCCTGGTAGTAACCGAACGCCGACTCGAAGTTCACCCATGGCTTGCCTTGCAGGTCATATCGGATGCAGCCGGTATAGGTGCAGTTCCGGACATCGAACCAGGCCAGACGCTTGCTCACTGGCGCACGCGGATAACCGGTCGGCGTTGATTCGACGACGGCCACATCTGGGCTCATGGCAAGGGCCACGTCGAAATACTTTTCGTTGCCCGGAATGGTGGGCAGCTGCCAGTTGTCGTCCTTGATGCCGAAGTTGCCGGTGGTTGCGGTCAGCATCGGCTTGCGCTCAACGATCTTGTAGTTGCCCCAGGTCAGCATGGGATCGCCAGCGGCCCACGGGTCGGTAAGGAACCAGGTCGCACCCGGGATCAGCGGCTCAAAGCGCTGGTTGGCGGGGAACTGGCGCACACGACGGAACTGCGGCAGGTAGCCGAAGAGATCGGGAATCTCCCGCTGGTCGTACTTCCAGATACTCAGGAAGGAGGTGCCCTTCACATCCTCAGAGGATTCGAAGTAGGCATTCTGGCGGCGGATTTCATCGGTATGCCCGCGGAATGCCTTGCCGTCGATACGCGCCTGCATCTGCAGTTCCACCCAGGCGAAATCGTAGGCGTACTGCTGGCTGCCGTCGCCGGCGAAGTCCACCTGACGCACCGCATAGAGATTGGCGTCGGCGCGCCCCCAACTCAGTGCCGCATTGGCCTGGATCTCGTTGGCGTTCCTGGGGCTGGGGAAGGGAAAACCGCCCTTCCAGTTGCCGTTGTCGGAGCCGACCACATTGCCGTTGGCATCGAACTTGGCGTAATAGCCTTCCGCCAGATTCTTCTGTGTCTTTTCCAGATTGGGGTTGGTGAACATCCGGGTAAGGTCCGTCTCTGGCGGACCGATGGTGAAACGGCGGCCATCCTCGCGGACCTGTTGGATGATGCAGGGGTCGAGCAGATGCTCGACATGCTCCAGATTCTCCTTGGTGATGACATCACCGACGGAAATCTTGCCCTTGGTCTGCGCTTCGATCGAGAAGGCCTCGTCGGGGTAGGCCTTAGTCAGATCGAGCATCAGTGCGTCCTTGGCCCAAATCTTCTCGAGCGGCAGCAAGACGCCGGCACCCAGGCCAAGGGCCATGTTCTGCATGAGCTTGCGACGCGTGTAATCGACGTCATATTTGCGAATTCTCACAGTCTCCTCCGTACGCTTTGTGCGTTTACTGTTGTGGGGTCAGGGGTCAGACCCCGTCCTAGGCGTGCTGGTAGGCAGCCGGGCCGGGGTCACGAAACTTCGAGAGGTCGACGCTTTCGCCGACGATGAGGTCATCACGGGCAGCGAACTTTGGCTTCAGGAACCACATCAGCAGCGGGAGGACTACCAGTGCCAGGACCATGTTGATGAGCATGATCGCCGCCAAGAGCAGGCCCATATCCGCCGTGAACTTGAGGTCGGACAGGAAGTACCAGGGCAGGATGCCCACCAGCATGATTCCCGCGGTGAACATGATCGCCTTGCCGGTGGTGGTCATTGCGTTGTGGATCGCCTTGGCCCAATCGCCTTCCTTCGCGGAGTACTCCTCGCAAATGCGCGACAGCAGGTAGAAGCCGTAGTCAATCCCCACCCCTACACCCAGCACCGCCACCATCACCGAATTGATGTCGAGACCGATACCCATCATGTGCATGGCCGCGGTGAGATAGAAGTTCGCGAGGGTGACCGGAACCAGCACCACGAGCGCCGCCACGGTAGACCGATAGGCAAAGGTCGCAATGACAAAGATCGCCGCGGCCAGTAGGAGAAGGATCAACCAGTGATAACGTTCCACCACCGAATTCATCGACTCTTGGAGCGCGATGGTTCCGGTCGCAAGCCCTGCTGCGAGTCGCAGCGAAATGCCTTCGTACTCCCCGTCACCCCCGCTCACCTGATCGATGGCGTACCGTGCGGAGGCCAGCGCACCGTCAATGGTTGCCTGCGTGTTATCGCGATAGAACAAGGAGATGGTCGAGTTCTGGAACTTGAAGTCGGCCACCTGCGAGAAGTTGAGCGGGTTCTGGCCGAAGGTGATGGCCATGGCTGCGGCGCCCACGGCCTGATTGGAGTGGTCCA
>JANSXJ010000318.1 GCA_024743015.1 Hyphomonas sp.
AAAAGCGAAAAATATGTCCTGACACTTTTTTAGTGGTGTCTTGGCGCAATCATCCTTTTATTATGTAGGATTTCCAAAAGAGTGCGGGCCACTGGTCCTGCCAATCTGATTAGGTGAGCAATGAAACGCCGCAAAGAGAAGAAAAGCGAAAGCCTGGATATCCGTCTGCCATTTGAGCAAAAACGTGAGTTCATGGCCGCCACGCGAAAGCGCGGTGAAACCGCTTCGAATGCTCTGCGCGGATTTATCGCCAACTATATCGAAGAGGCGCGACTGGCCGACCAACCTAACCCGGTTCAGGAGATCACCATGACCCTCGCTCGACATAGATTCAAAACCATCGCCACCGCGGCCGGCGCCGCGCTGGGAGTCTTTTCAATCACCGCGCTCCCATCCGCAGCGGATTCAACCGCCTTCGAAGCGTTGGACAAAAACAATGACGGCGTGATCACGGAAGGCGAGATCCTTCCCGGAGAAGATGCCGATATTATCGCCAAGCTGGACACGGATGGCTCCGGTGGCGTCAGCCGTGAAGAGCTGGAAGCCGCTGGCAATCGCATCGTGATCAAGAAGACCAGCTCAGACGGCGAAGAAGACGGACAGACCGTCACCAAGAAAACGGTGAAAATTCTCGAATTCAGCGATGGTAAAGACGGTGAGATTCACGGTGAGGTCAGCACCAATGTCGAGAAACGCGTCGTCGTGAAGCGCATTGATGGCGGTGAAGAGCTTTCCGAGGCTGAACTGTCCGCGCTGCTTGAACAGGCCCTCAGCGAAGCTGGTGTCGAAAATAATGGCGATGTTGAGATCGATGTGATCGTCGAGCAAATCATCGAAAAGACTGAGGACGGAGCCGAATAGTCTTCCCTACATTCTGATTTCGCAAAGAGCATGGCCGGGTCCCGCGCCATGCTCTTCTTGCATTCGGGCCATGGGTTTTAGGCTTTGCCCGGGCGACGGGCCTTGAACGCCGCCATCTGTTCCGGCGTTGCTTCTGTCTGATGCTTCGCCTTCCACTCGGCATAGGGCATGCCATAAACCCGCTCGCGCGCTGCATCCTTGGACATGTCGATCCCGTCTGCTTCGGCGGCCTCGCGATACCAGTCACCAAGGCAGTTGCGGCAAAAGTCTGCCAGGATCATCAGATCGATGTTCTGAACATCCTTTCGATTGTCGAGGTGCGAGAGCAGGCGGCGGAAGGCCGCGGCGTCGAGCTTGTCCTGTTGTTCCTGCGTAAGATCCGTCATCACTATTCTCCCACGGCGCGGACGTCAGCTTCGACGACCAGTGTCATCGGTTCCCCATCCGCGTCCAGATTGAGCGTGATGTCGATGGTCTCACCCGAGACGACGTCTTCACCAACATCAAACATCATGAAGTGATTGCCGCCCCGTTTGAGTTCCAATGCCTCACCATCGGCAATGTCAAAGCCCTCGACCTGGCGCATCTGCATTCTGCCGTCTGTCATGGCCATGGTGTGAAGTTCGATTGTGCCAATGCTGGGCGAGCTCGCACTGAGCAGCGTGACATCGCCGCCTTCGACGCTGAGGGTCAGGCCGCCCATGGTCATGTCGCGCGCGCCAATCG
Organism: Hyphomonas sp.; assembly: GCA_024743015.1. Taxonomy (GTDB): domain Bacteria; phylum Pseudomonadota; class Alphaproteobacteria; order Caulobacterales; family Hyphomonadaceae; genus Henriciella. Next base: position 1,588 of record JANSXJ010000318.1, read on the forward strand.
GCTCCATCACGAAAGCGTCTGTATAGGACAGGACTGGACCACTATCCGAAGCTGGCGGCGTCGGGGCGTCGGCTGGTGAACACGCCGTCGCAATGGCGAGAAGTGCGGTAGAAGCAAGCAGTCGGGTCATGACGGGTATTCCTTGTCTGGTCTCCCGCCTCTTTAGCGCAAGCCTAGGCCTGCCAGAAGCCCACAACGCGCCGCACCTCTTCGATGATCGGTTCAGCGACGGCGTTGGCCTTTTCCTTGCCCTTCTTCAGTGCCGCGTCAATTTCTGCAGGATCAGCCAAGAGGTCGCGCATCTTTTGCGTGATTGGGCTCAGATGAGCGACGGCGAGGTCGGCAAGAGCCGGCTTAAATGTGCCAAAGCCTTTACCGCCATATTCAGTGAGGACTTGCTCGTCAGTCTGGCCCGCCAGCGCGGCATAGATGCCGACCAGGTTGGCGACTTCCGGGCGGCCTTCGAGGCCTTCGATTGTTTCCGGCATGTCACCCAGCGTATCCGTCTTGGATTTCTTGATCTTCCGGGCAATCGTATCCGCATCATCGATCAGATTGATCCGCGAATTTTCTGCTGGATCAGACTTGGACATCTTCTTGGTGCCGTCTTTGAGGCTCATAATCCTCGCACCTGGGCCCTCGATCAGACCTTCAGGCAGCGGGAAGAAACCGGGGGCATCAAACTGCTGGTTGAACCGCGCCGCGACGTTTCGGCTGAGCTCCAGGTGCTGCTTCTGGTCCTCGCCGACCGGGACGTGCGTCGCTTTGTAAACAAGGATGTCGGCTGCTTGCAGTACAGGATAATCGAACAGGCCGACGCTGGCGCGTTCGGAATCCTTGCCAGACTTGTCCTTGAACTGGGTCATTTTTTCGAGCCACCCCATCCGGGCGACACAATTGAAGATCCAGGTCAATTCCGTGTGCGCCCGCACAGAGGACTGAACAAAGATCGTCGACACGTCCGGATCGAGTCCGGCGGCCATCATTGCGGCTGCAATTTGGCGAGTCTGGTCCTGCAGAGCAGCTGGTTCGACCGGCATCGTAATCGCGTGAAGATCGACGACGCAGTATATCCCTTCCCAGCCCTCGTTCTGAAGATCGGTAAATTTCTTCAGGGCGCCCAGATAATTCCCGAGATGGAGATTACCGGTCGGTTGAATGCCCGAGAAGATGCGGTTCGGGCCAGAATAAGTTGCTACGTCAGTCATGGCAGCGGGGTTTAGCGGATTTTGTCACGCTGGCTAGAGGAAAATCACGTTGCCGAGCCGCGGCGCATTCCTTTGAGATCACTCGGGCGGACTGCACCGAACAGGATCGCTGCGACGCCATACACGGCGGCGCCGACGGCGATGAACACGAGCACCTCGACGAACCGGCCATAGCTAATGCGCTCCTGCACCAGTTCCGGATGTCTCAACATATAAAGCAGGGCGCCGCCCATCGCGATGCTGGCCAGCGTGACGGAGATGATGCGCATCACCAGTCTCCGTCCAGGACGGTACCAGCCACGCGCCTGCAGACCGATAAATAGCATCGCAGCGTTCAGCCATGCGGCGACGCTCGTGGCGATGGCGAGGCCCGGGAAACCATCCCAGCCCTGCGATTTGAACCAGAAGAACAAACCAGCTCCCAGTGCGGTGTTGATGGCAACAGCAAACAAGGCGAACCGCATCGGTGTCTTTGTGTCTTCTCTCGCGAAGAATCCAGGGGCCAGGACCTTGATCAGCACGAAAGCCGGAACGCCCCAGCCATAATGAACCAGCGCCAGTCCGGACTGGCTCGCATCATTCAGAGTGAAGGCTCCGCGGGCATAGAGGCCTTCGATCAGATAGGCCGGAGCGACCATCAGCGCGATAGCAGCCGGAACGGTAAGGGCCATGGCGAGACCGATCCCGTCATCAAGCAATCCATGTGCACTTTTTGTGTCGTCAGCGCGCGCCGCCCGTGCCAGGCGGGGAAGAATGGCAACGCCAACCGCAACGCCAACAATTCCAAGCGGCAGCTGATACAGACGGTCGGCATAGAACAACCAGGATTTCGCCCCTTCCTCGAAGCTCGCGAGAGCCTGACTGACCAGGATATTGATCTGCACTCCGCTGGCCGCAATCGTGCCAGGGATGGCCAGCGCAATGACTTTCTTCACCGCTGGCGTCAGCTTGGGCCAACCAAGGGACAGAGAGACTTTCTGACGGCTCACGCCCCACCACAAGAGCGCCGCCTGGGCGATGCCGGCGGCGGACACAGCGATGGCGGCGAGGAGCGCGGTATGGCGGTTATCATCCCCGAGCAGGGCGGCGGTGATCAGAAAGATATTGAGCAAAGTCGGCGCGCCCGCCGAAAGCACAAACCGACCTGACGAGTTGAGAACCCCTGACAACAAAGCCGCCAGCGCCATGCAGGCGAGATAGGGCATGGTGATCTGCGTGAGCAGGATCGCGAGCTGGAAACTCTCGCTGGTCTCTTCATAACCGCCATGAATGATTTTCATGATCCACGGCATCGCCAGCTGGGCGACGATAACGAGCGCGGCTGTTGCCGCAAACAGGCCGCGCATGGTCTGGCGCGCAACGTCGGCGGCCGCTTCCGGACCTTCGGCTTCCAAGGTTCGGGCATAGGCCGGGACAAAAGCCTGCGCGAAGGCGCCTTCGGCAAAGATGCGGCGGAACAGGTTGGGAAACATCAGCGCCGTCACGAAGGCGTCGCCGATCGGGCCAGCGCCGACTTTTGCGGCAATCAGAATGTCCCTGATGAAGCCCAGGATCCGGCTGCTCATGGTCAGCGAGGATTGGGTCAGAGTGTTACGCAGCAGGCTCATTCAGGGCTTTCGAAACTAGAAACTGTCAGCCGCGCTGGCGCGCTTCAACTTGCGTGCTGGCGTACTCGGACCGTCTGGTTCTT
>JANSXJ010000433.1 GCA_024743015.1 Hyphomonas sp.
CGATGAAGCTCGGACGCCGCTGATTATTTCGGGTCCGACCGATGACCGCTCTGAACTCTATCGAACCATCGACCAGTTCATTCCCAAACTTGATGATGAAGACATCGACCTCGACGAGAAAATGCGCTCGGTTGTGTTCACCGAAGAGGGATTGGAGCGAATGGAAACCCTGCTCAACGAAGCGGGGATCCTAGAAGGGTCACTCTGGGATCCAGCCAACGTATCCATCGTTCACCATTCGAACCAGGCCCTGAAAGCGCACAAACTATTCCACCGTGACAAGGACAATATTGTCAAAGACGATCAGGTCATGCTGATCGACGAGTTCACGGGTCGTATGATGGAAGGACGCCGCTTGTCGGAAGGTCTGCATCAGGCCATCGAGGCAAAAGAGGGCGTCGACATCAAGCCGGAAAACCAGACTCTGGCATCGATCACCTTCCAGAACTATTTCCGTCTGTATGACAAGCTTGCCGGAATGACCGGTACAGCGATGACTGAAGCGTCGGAATTTGCCGATATTTATGGGCTTGCCACGTTTGAGCTACCGACGAACAAGCCGATCCAACGGATCGATGACGACGATGTCGTCTATCGTGTGGCCGCTGCAAAATACAAAGAAATCGTCGAAGAGGTCCGCGAAGCCCGTGCCAAAGGGCAACCGGTTTTGCTCGGCACCGCGTCGATCGAAAAGTCGGAAATCGTTTCGACCTACCTGACCGCGGCGAAAATCCCGCACAAGGTGCTGAACGCGCGCCATCATGCTCAGGAAGCCGAGATTGTCGCCAATGCTGGGGTTCCCGGTGCGATTACGGTTGCCACCAATATGGCCGGTCGCGGAACCGATATTCAGCTCGGCGGCAACCTCGATATGCGCATCGCGAAAGCGGTAGAAGAGCATGTCGAGAAGAATGGCAGCGAACCCTCCGACGGCGAGTTGCAGCTCATCACGGATCAGATCAAAGCCGAGATCGAAGTGGCCAAGAAACGCGCGCTTGAAGCGGGTGGGCTTTATGTCCTCGGCACCGAGCGCCATGAAAGCCGGCGGATCGATAACCAGCTTCGTGGCCGGACCGGCCGACAAGGTGACCCAGGCAAATCGAAGTTCTTTATCTCAGTCGAAGACGACCTTATGCGCGTCTTCGCGGCGGAGCGTCTGAATTCGATCATGAAAGGCCTCGGCATCAAGGAAGACGAGGGCATCACTCACCCTTGGATGAACAAGGCGATTGAAACATCGCAGAAAAAGATCGAGCAGCGCAATTTCGACATTCGGAAAAATGTCCTGAAATATGACGATGTCATCAACGACCAGCGCAAAGTGATCTTCGAACAGCGTATCGATTTCATGCATGCGGACAGCGTGCTGGAAGAAGTGGAAGATATGCGAGACCAGGTGATTGACGGGATCGTCGCCCACCACATGCCTGAAAAAGCGCACGCCGAGCTTTGGGATACGGATGGTTTGAGCGAGCGCTGCAAGGAGCTGCTGGGGCTTGATCTGCCACTTGCGGATTGGGCCGCCGAAGAAGGTGTTGCCAATGCCGAGGTGGCTCAGCGTATCCATGAAGCTGCGAAAACCGCTTATGATGAGAAGACCCGGTTGGCCGCAGACGGTCAGTTCCGGTTGATCGAAAAGCAGATCCTGCTTCAGGTGCTCGATGGCCGCTGGCGCCAGCATTTGCAGCAAATCGATCAGCTGCGCTCAGTCATTCACTTGCGCTCATATGGACAGCGTGATCCGCTGAACGAGTTCAAGGAAGAAGCCTTCAAGCTGTTCTACGACATGCTGTCGGAAATGCGCCTCGAAGTGACGCGCTGGCTGATGAATGCGCAGGTTCAACCGCCGCAGCCGCGTCCTGTCCCAAGCGCGCCACAGCAGACGTTTGAGACAAGCCTTGATCCGGATACAGGCGTAAATCAACGCCCCGGTACGCCTCAAGGCGTCGCTGAACAGGCCCCGCACGCCATGGTGGCGCAGGCCGAAGAAAGCTGGGCCAACACCCCGCGCAACGCGCCATGCCCTTGCGGGTCCGGCAAGAAGTACAAGCATTGCCACGGCTCGCTGTCTGCGGACGCGAAGCAGGCTTAGTCCTGGTCTGACTTGAATTCAGTTTCGTGGCCGGCCGCGAGCTGGGTCGCGACATATTCGCGAAGCGCCAGAGTATGCGCGGTCGCATCGCCTTCGAAGCGCTCCGGCTCGATCAGAGGTCCAAACGTCATTTCGAATGGGCTCCCGCGTTTATTGAGCAGCTCGTGGAACAGCGTAATGTCGCGAAGTTCACCATTCACATTGGACAACAGATAATAAAGCCAGGAATTCCTAGCTTGCAGATTAAGTGGCTGAACCGGGGCCTTGTGCTTGCGCGCGAGGCTGACAACGGTCGGCATCCAATCTTGTTCGGTCAGAACACCATCAACCTTTTTGGCGAGTTTTCCGGACGGGAAGATTACGACGCATTTTTCCTCGGCAAAGGCTTCCTTGGCGAGGCGAAGGGTTTCGCGGGTCTTGGCGGGTGAGCGCTTGTCGATCACCCACTCGACCGGGATCAGGACATCAGAGAATCCGGGGTTCACGCGCAAGGCATCGGCATTGGCAAAGAAAACGATGTCACGGCGCACGCGGCGCAGCGCGTCCCATACTGCCACGCCATCGGCGAGACCGGTTGGATGATTCGCCGCCACGACGAGTCGACCTTCTCTCGGCATCTTTTCGATCGCATTGAGGGTCAGGTCGACGGACAGTTCCTTGGTCAGGTGATCGAAGCTGTCGCCGCCATTCAGCGTTTGCAAATAGTCCGCCATTCGGCAGGCGCGGTCATAACCGAGCACGGAATAGAGTAGCGGACGAACAACGGACCAGCTCCAATGATCGACAAAACTCGGGCATCTTTCTTTTATTAGCCGATCGACAATATGGTCGTCGCTTGCCTCCAGCTCAGCCAAAAAGGCGGCATGTGTGCTTGCAGCTGGAAGGGTTTTTCCCACCATAAAGTCCTGTCTCCATTGGCATCTACGGCCATTGTGAGTGTTCTATCACAGTTCGTGCCAGATTGGCGACGACAGGTCTCAGCGCGGCTGAATCTGTAGCATTGTCAACACTTTGGTCACTTTCGCTTTACC
>JANSXJ010000573.1 GCA_024743015.1 Hyphomonas sp.
GAGAGTTCAGCTAGCCCTGTTTGAGCTCATCAAATGGGATGTCTTTATCCACACGGACATCCTGGGGCAGACCAAGCACGCGCTCAGCGATGATGTTCTTGAGGATTTCATCTGTCCCGCCCGCGATCCGAAGACCCGGTGCCCACATGAAACTCTGCTGGAACAGGCCATCCGCCGGCATCTCGTCGCCCGTCATCAGGCCGTAATGATCCTGCATCTCGATGGCCGAGTTGCAGATATCCTGCAGCTGATTGGCGGTGATGATCTTGCCGATGGAGTTTTCCGGCCCCGGCGTCTGCCCTTTTGAAAGCGCCGTTTGCGTGCGCAGTTTGGTCAGCTTGTAGCCTTGGGCGGCCACGTACCAGTCCGCTAGATTATCGCGGAAAGCCGCGTCGCTCATCGTGCCTGCCTGCTTGGCATAGTCCATGATCTCGGACCAATCGGGCCCGGGAGACCCACCAACAGCGAGGCGCTCATTCATCAGCGTCACGATTGCGACTTTCCAACCCTGCCCGACTTCGCCGAGGCGATCACTGTCGGGAATACGTACATCAGTGAAATAAACCTCATTGAACTCACGTCCGCCGGACGCCTGGTGGATCGGCCTGGCCTCAACACCTTGCTGCTTCATGTCTACGATGAACATGGTCAGACCTTTATGCTTGGCCGCTTTGGGATCGGTGCGAACGAGCAGGATCCCATAATCGGAATAGTGTGCACCAGAGGTCCAGACTTTCTGGCCATTGATCACCCACTCATCGCCATCCTTCACGGCGCGGGTCTTCAGGCCAGCAACGTCAGATCCAGCCGACGGCTCGGAGAAGAGCTGACACCAGATTTCTTCGCCCATCAGAGCTTTCTGGACATAACGCTTCTTATGTTCGTCCGAGCCGAATGCGATGACGGTTGGAATGCACATTCCCAGACCGATCGTGAACGGACCACCTGGCGAGTCAAACTTGGCCTCTTCCTGGCCCCAGATGACTTGCTGCATTGGAGTGCCGCCACGGCCGCCCATTTCCTTTGGCCAGGTAATTTTTGCATAGCCGGCTTTCGCCTTGGCGGCCTGCCATTTCTTGGCCTGCTTCATGAACTCTTCGCCAGAGACGCGCTGCCGCAAGGGCTTTGCGCCCTTGGGTTCCAGGTGCTGTTCCAGGAAGGCACGCGCTTCGGCGCGGAATTCTGCTTCTTCGGGGGTATCGTTGAAATCCATTTTCGTCTCTCCGTACCTTATGCCGCGTTCTTCAGTTCGAGCGCGCGAACGAGTTTCTCTTTCCAAACCTTGGGGGCACCCGCCTGCACCGCGAGTAGCTTGGCTCTGCGATAGAAGAGATGGCAATCAACTTCCCAGGTAAAGCCCATACCACCATGGGTTTGGATATTCTCTTTTGACGCGTACCAGTAGGCTTCACTTGCCGCTAAACGAGCGGACGCTGCCGCTTCCGGCAGCTCGACCGCATCCGTCGACAGGGCCCACGCGCCATAATAGCAGTTGGAGCGGGCCACTTCATTCTTGACGTACATATCGGCGAGCTTGTGCTTGATCGCCTGATTGCCGCCAATCGGACGGCCAAAGGCGTAGCGCTCCTTGGCATAGTCGGTTGCCATTTCCA
>JANSXJ010000215.1 GCA_024743015.1 Hyphomonas sp.
CCGAAAGTGCTTTGTCCAGCGCGGTACTGTCCGGTAAGGCGTGCAGTGCTTCCCGCATGCATGTGCGAAGAGCGCCGAAGCCTTCAACAGCGATCGCATCCAGCAGAGCATCTTTGTCGTCGAAGTGCGCGTATGGCGCCATTGGCGACACACCCACCTCCTTCGCCAGGCCGCGCAGAGTTATCTCAGCGTCTGGCTTGAGGTCGAGGATGGCTATCGCCTTCTCAATCAATGCCCCGCGCAGGTCACCGTGATGATAACGGCGCGATCCTTTTGCCAAACAATGAACCTCCTGAACGCACACTAAAGATCAATCTATGCCTTGTAAACTTTACATCGTATAGATATATGTGCGTTGTAAAGATAGAAAGGAGCTACCATGACTGCCTCAACGCTGCGCCGCACCCTTCGCTGGGTCCATATCGCTACATCCTTGGTGATCGGAACGTACCTGTATTCTCCCTGGTCATCCGATCCGACGTTCACGGCCATCACGCTTTATGGGGTGTTCCCTCTCATGGGTCTGTCCGGTTTGGCCATGTGGCAGCAAGGGCGATTGGCTCGCTTGCTGAAATGAACGGCGGTTCCGTCAGGGATGCTCTTGGGCACTAGCTGGGGGCCCCTGCACGGCAACCCATGTATCCACCAGAGAATTCGGCGAGGAGCGCCAGAGACATGAGAGACTCCATAGAAGACGCTGACACCGTCATTATAGGAACCGGTATGGGTGCAATGACGGCTGCCCGCCTTCTGCAGGATCAGCGTCGGGACTCGATCATCATGCTCGAAGCCCACACAACACTGGGCGGCATGACGCATGAGTTTCAGCGCCATGGCGACGGACATCAATGGTCATTCGCCTCAGGCCTGCACTATTTGGGTAAGACCGAAGACCGGTTCGCGACTGCAAACACGATACGCTACCTGACAGGGGATCGCATCCAGTGGCAGGATTTGCCTGAACGCTATGATGTCTTTGACTGGGGCAGTGGTCACATCGGCATTCCAGCTGGACACATGCGTCTGGAAGACGAACTGACGAGGCGCTTTCCGACCGAATCGCCCGCCATTCGACGGTATTTGCGGCGGAGCCTGCCTGCAGCAGCGCGTGGCCTGACGATCATCAATATCGCCAACTCATTGCCCGAGCGGCTGAGATCAATCGCGCGGCCATTGGCGCGGATGGCAGGTAAGCTTGCCCTAAAAACCACCAAGGATGTCATGCAGGCGCATTTCCAGTCTCCTGAGCTGCGCGCCATCCTAGCCTTTCAGTGGGGCGACTACGGGCAAAGCCCGGCCAACACAGCCTTTGGATTTCATGCAACAATTGCGATGCACTATGCTGGCGGAGCGATCTTTCCGATAGGCGGTCCAGCGCGCATTGGCACCAAAACCATAGACATGATCCGCCAGGCTGGCGGTGACGTCCGCGCCGGCCACCGTGTCACAGACATCATGGTGGACGATGGACGTGCAACAGGGGTGCGTGTTCACGATAAGGCATCAAACAGCTCATATCTCATCGAGGCTGCCAACGTTGTGTCGGGTATTGGCGCTCGACGCACCGCTGAGCTTCTACCAGAACCCCTTGGCCCCATCCTACAGGCCGAACTGGTGACTCTGGGACGGAACATCTCCTGCTGCATCCTTTTCTTGGGCCTATCGACCAGCCCATCGACACTGGGCTTTGATGGAGCGAACCATTGGCTGTTTGAGGGGCTCGATCACGAGGCCGCTGCGGGCGCAATGCCCGGAGAAGGGCCGCTGTATGTCTCTTTCGGTTCTCTAAAAGACCCCGCCTCGCGAACCCATAGCCTGGAGGTCATGGCGCTCACGGACCCAGCCCACTTTGACCGATGGGCGGGGGACGATGACGCGCGCAACGCCCCTGATTACATGGCTGAAAAAGAGCGTATCGCCGCGCGGATATTGGAGCGCATCGAGAAGCGGCATCCTGGGTTCCAGGAGCTAGTCCTGCATCAAGAACTCGCCACGCCACTGACCTTTGGTACCTATCAAAGAGCGGCCGACGGCGCCTTCTACGGCCTGCCAGCAAGTCCTGAGCGCATGGTGAACCGACTGGCCTCGCCACGCTGGCCGGTTGAAGGTCTCTACTTGGCCGGACAAGACGCGATGACGCCTGGTATCCTCGGGGCCGCAGCTGGCGGGGTTCGCGCTGCGGGCGTCATGCTCGGCCGTGATGCAACGCCGAAACTGATGGCGAGCATTGCGAAATCTGCAGGACGTAAGTTGCGTGCGGGCGAACCCTGGAACGGCTTTTTGAAGGTTGCCGAAATTGAACTTGAGAGCCCAACGGTCAAGTCTTTCACACTCGTCTCACCAGACGGTGCTCCTATGCCCTTTCAGTGGAAGCCAGGTCAGTTTCTCACACTCCATGCGCAGCTAAGCCCCAAAACAATGCTGCGTAGCTACACCATTTCATCGGCATGCGGGGATGCCGCGACATCGCTACGCCTGACCATCAAAGCTCAACCAGATGGGCGTGTTTCACCCTGGCTTCATGATGAACTGAAAGAAGGCGACCTGATCGAGGTCGCAGGGCCTTTTGGAGCATGCACCTTCGAGCCCAGTGATGCTGATCAACTGGTGCTGATCGGCGGCGGTGTCGGGGTGACACCTTTTGCATCCATCCTTGATGATCTGACCAAAAGGCGCGCTAACACCCGAGTAACCGCGCTTTTCGGGTTTCGAACACAAAACGACATTCTTTTCAAAGAGGAAATGGTGCGTTGGTGCGAGGCTCTGCCGAACCTTGATCTTCACGTGATTGTCTCCGAGCCCGATGAAGACTGGTCCGGCGAACACGGACGCATTGATCGTGCGCTTCTCCTTCGGCTTGTCCCGGACATTGCCCAAACGCGCGTTCATGTGTGTGGCCCAGAGGGGCTGATGGATGCCATGTTTGACCTATTGCCGAGCTTGGGAGTCGCGAAACAGGCGATCCATTCGGAGAAATTCAATGAAAGCCTGTCTGAAGCCGAGCTGGCCAAGGGCGCATCTGTTACCGTCACCTTTGCCCGGCAGGGCAGGACAGCAGAGGGCAAGGTTGGCCAGTCTTTGCTGGACATCGCCCAAGCCGCAGGTGTCGATGTCCCTATGGTCTGCGGTGCGGGCAGCTGTGGAGCGTGCCGCATGCGAGTGCTTGCAGGTGCTGTCAAACACCCCAAGGGCACCGCGCTCAGCGCCACCGAAGAGGCCGACGGTTACATCCTTGCCTGCCAAGCCCGACCACAAAGCGATCTGAGCGTCGATGCTTAGGCAAGCCGCAGATGTCCAACATGGGCTCCAACCTGCCATTTTGAACCCGGCCGATAATGGCGGCGAAGCCGCCCTACGGCCTTGTGCATTCTCGGCTCATAGCCGACCTTCAGCGCTGGGTGGCCAGCTTGACGGTGTGTGTTGATAGTTGTTCGGTTCGTAGCCATCAATTCACCGCCTCATAGGCGATGATGGTCATGTCGGCGGCTTGGTTGCGCAGCGGGATGATCGCCTGATAGGCATCCGATGCATGCCAGGACTCGAGCGCCGCCATATCCGGGAACACAACGACGGCTGCAATTTCATGGGACGCCGATCCGGCCAGGGCCTTGCCTACCTTGCCGCGCAGCAGGGGCTTGCCGCCATGGGCGGCGGCCGTCGCCCCGAACTTCGATGCATAGTCCTGGAATTTGTCGCCGTCCTTAATGGTGACGGTAGCGATGAAGAAGGCTGACATGGTCTTTCCTTTCAAGCTGTCTGGGTCGGTGGCCCTGGAAGGCACCCGGCTTGGGGCCGGGCACTTAGGGGTCACAGATCGGCGAGTTGGCTTTCGATCTCGGCGCGGGATTGCGTCTTGGCGTAGAGCGGTGCACCAGCCTGAAAGGCGGCGCCGGCGCTGAGCGGACCCGCATCGACAACATCGAATTTGGCATCGGTGATCAGCGTTGCCGTGATGACCTTTGTGTCGGCGTCATCGCCGGCCATCATCATGGCCGTGTTTGGCGTTCCGTCGCCGGTCAACCGGTCTTCCAGCTCCTTGAAGTAGAGCATGTTGAACGCCTTGACGATCTTCGTGTCCGGCAGGCGTTTGGCCAAAGCCTCGCTTTCGCTGAGACCACCAAGATCGATGGTGCCGTCGCGTTGGGGATAGTAGTTGGAGGCGGTGATCAGCGTCTTGCCGACGAGATCCGTCGGCGACAACGCCATGGACGCCGCAAAGGGCAGCGCCTCGACGATCAGGTCGGAGAAGGCGATGGCGTCATCGATTGTCCCGGCCTGTGCGTTAGCGCCAGCTTCGGCCACCAGCGTTGCCAAGATGTCCGGATTGCGGGAGGCGAAGAACACCTCGTGGCCCGCCTGTGCGAAGAGCTTGCCGAGATTGGCACCGATATTGCCGACGCCGAGGACGGAGATTTTCATGGGTCTGATCCTTGATGGTGCTCGTGATGAGCGTTGCGATGATGGTTGGATTACGGGGTTGGCCAGTTCATCTTTGAAATGGATTACCAGTGTACTCTTCATTGATCTGGGAAATGTCTCATGTCAGCCGCGCACCATGTGACCGCCGTCAATGTCCAGCACGGTTCCGGTCAGAAACGCGTTCGCCATCACCATCAGAACGGCTTGCGCGATCTCGTCGGGGTTGCCAACGCGGCCCAGCGGCAGCGAGCCGGCAACACTTTCGAACATCGCCTTGCGGCTTTCGGCATCCATGGCCTCATAGGCCTCGGTATCGACCATGCCGGGCGAGACGGCGTTGACCCGGGCCCGTGCGCCCAGTTCCAGAGCCAGCCCGCGCACCAGCCCCTCGACCGCGCTGTTGACGGCGCCGAGCCCCGTCGCGTTGGCACCGGGCCGGCGGCTGAGCACGCCGGAAAACAGGGTGATCGATCCGCCTTCGGTCAATTGCGGCAAAACTGATCTTGCCACCACATAGGGGCCGAAGAACTTGGCCTCGAACATGGCGCGGATGGTATCGGTGGGCACCTCGGCAAACGGACCATGGGCCGCGCTCGATGCGGTGATCACCAGGTGATCGACCGGCCCGAGGGCTTTGGCCCATGCCTTGACCGCCGCTTCATCGGTCATATCGACGGGCGCTACGCTCGTATCCTCGCCGATCTCTTCGGCTGCCGCGCGCAGTTTCTGTTCGTTGCGGCTGGCGATGGTGACGCGCGCGCCATAGGCCGCGGCCAGCATGGCAGCCTGTTTGCCCATACCACTACCGCCACCGACGACAACCACATGCCGGTCTTTCAGGGCGTCGGAGAAAGGGGCTTGAATGTGCAAGGTCATGGTCTGTCCAATCCGTTTGATCTGGAGCGATCATGAAGGCATCATTCAGATTGTTGAAATAGATTGATCTGATTGCTAGCATTTCTGAGATGAATATCGCGGCCGTCGACCTCAATCTGCTCAAGGCGTTCGATGCGCTCTATCGCGAGCGCCATGTCACCCGCGCGGGTCAGTCGATCGGGCTTGCGCAGCCGACGATGAGCAATGCGCTGAGCCGGTTGCGTTATCTCTTCGATGACAAGCTGTTCGCACGCTCGCCGCGGGGCATGCTGCCGACCGAACGGGCGCACGCGCTGGCGCCCAAGATCGCCCAGGCCCTGGCGCTGGTCTCAGAAGTGGTCGAGCCGGCGGCCGCGTTCGACCCGAAGACCGCGAAGGCCGAGATTACCATCGCCGCACCTGACAGTGTGGTGATGACGATAGGCGCCGATCTGGCAACATCCTTTGCGGCGACCGCACCCAATTTCGACCTGCGCTTCCGGCCGCTGGCCAAGGCCACGCTGTTCGATGAACTGGACACAGCTCTTGTCGATTGTGCCATCGGTACTTTTGCCGACATTCCCGCGCGCTTCTATCAGCGCACGGCGAAGACCGACGGCTTTGTTTGTATCGCGCGCAAGAACCATCCGATGCTCAAGGACGGGCTGACGCTGGAGCGGTTCACCGAGCTGTCCCATGTACTGGCAACCCTCAAGGGCGATGCCGTCGGCGTCATGGACGACCGCCTGAAGGATCTCGGCCTGACGCGCCGGATCGCCCTGACCGTCGGCCAGGTCACGGTGGTGCCCGACATCGTCGCCAACACGGACTATATCGCCACGATCCCCTCCAGCGTCGGGCACTCCATTGCCGACCGGGCGGGCTGCGATGTGTTCCCCGTGCCGCTCGACTTTCCCGACTGGACCGTTTCGCTGATCTGGTCCGAAGCCACCCAGGCCAATGTCGCCAAGCGGTTCGCCGTCAGCCAGATCGAGGTGCGGGCATCCGGTTCGGCATAGGTCGACACCCAATGACCTAATGGGATGAACTGTCTTCCCGCCAACCCGTGGCTATTGTTGCGGGTATGAGTGGAAAGACAGTTCATCCCATCAGGTCACTTCGCTTCTGGTATCCAACCAAATCGCCTCATACCA
>JANSXJ010000336.1 GCA_024743015.1 Hyphomonas sp.
CAGATGGTTCTTCAGACCATCGAGGATCGTCGCCTCTAGCGTCTTGCGGCGCATGGTGCGCTTGTTGGTGCAGGTGCCCTTGTTGCGCGCATTGGCGCAGCCGGCCCGCTCGGCATTCAGGTTGACGATGCCGCCGCCGCACTCACCGCACTTCATCAGCCCGGAGAACAGATAGCGGGGACGGCGCCGGTCCCAGTACCCCGGACCGTCCTTGCCGAAGGTGGCCACGGATTGCTCGCCCTGGCGGGCCTTCACACGGTCCCACAGGTCCTGATCGATCAGCCGGAGCTCAGGCACATCGTGGACGATCCATTCATCTTCGGCATTGAGGCGCGAGACGCGCTTGCCGGTATCCGGGTCCTTGATGTAGCGCAGGCGGTTCCAAACCAGCCGCCCGATATAAAGCTCGTTGTTGAGAATGCCGGTGCCGCGCTGGCGGTTGCCGTGAATAGTGCTCGGCCCCCAGCCCTTGCCAGAAGGACCGCGAACGCCGTCCTTGTTGAGCTGCTTGGCGATATCGCGCGGTGAGCGTCCGGTGGCATATTCACAAAAGATGCGCCGGACGATGACGGCTTCCGGCTCGTTGATCTTGCGTTCGCCGCGCACCGGCTCACCGTCCTTGCCGACCTGGCGCACCACGTCATAGCCGTAGCTGTTGCCGCCGCCAGACTTGCCGGCTTCGACCCGGCCGCGCAGCCCGCGCCGCGTCTTGTCGGCGAGGTCTTTTAGATAGAGCGCGCCCATCGTGCCCTTCAGGCCGATGTGCAGCTCGTTGATGTCCCCTTCGGAGAGCGTGACGATCCTCACGCCGGCAAAGCGCATGCGCTTATAAAGCCCGGCGATGTCTTCCTGATCGCGCGAGAGCCGGTCGATCGACTCTGCGATGACCACTTCGAACTTGCCTGCCTGGGCGTCCTGCATGAGCATCTGGACGCCGGGGCGCACCAGGCTGGCGCCTGACTGCCCATGGTCCGTGTAGCACTGATAGAGCCGCCAGCCTTCCTTGTCCGCGCGCTCCTGGCAGATGCGGATTTGATCCTCAATCGAGGCATCACGCTGAAGATCGGAGGAATAACGGGCGTAGATGGCAACGGCGGTCATGAATCCGGCTCCTTGGGCGCAGCAGCAGCGCGTGCTGTCTCCATGTTCTTGCGATGTTCGCCATAATCGCGTTCCGCCGCCCAGCGCGCAAGATACTTTGCAACGGCAACCAGCGCCGGATCGGGCCGGCCTGCCGCCGGCTTCGCCTTGAATGAGCGCGTCTTATGTGCCGTTTGCCTGTCCATATGGGCATTCTGCCCATCACCGGCACCGCGTTTTCCTCGGGCGTTCCTCGCTTGGCGTGGCCACCGCGTACCGGCAGCACGGTAGGCTGGCGGGCCACGGGACGAAAAAGTCCCGGAAACGCCCTTTGAGCAAGGCTTTGAAGTAATTACGGAATGTGCAGCGCAGCACAATAAACTAACGTGTGCCTAATAATTTGTTAATACCTACAGTTGTATTATGAAAATATAGTTAAATTATTAAATTTTGCATGATTAAGTTGAGGATAGAATGAGTAAGAAGAAAAAAGATCACGCATTGCTTATCGAATACAAGGCCTTGGGGACTATTTGTATCGAAGAGCTTTGCCAGGCGATCCTTGAGGACCTTCACGCCTTGCGGGATAACCACAACGTCCGGTTCGTCACCGGCGTCCGTCTCAGGCTGCCTGTGACGAACGAATATGGCGATCCCCTGCGGGTCCGGCGCGACAGCGGCGCGTCGATGTTCCGGATCGATACGCACCATTACCGGCCGATGTGCCTGGACTACGACAGGTAGGCCGCCATGAGACAACCCTTTTACCTGAACCTCGAAGAGGCGCGCGCGGTGCTGGCGGAGATGGGCATTGAGCTCAGCGAGCGCCAGATGAAGCGCGCCGCCGAGATGGACCCGCACGGGCGGCGCAAGCTGCCGTTTTTTATCGATCCTATTGATGGCAAGCTCAAGATCGAAAAGCAGGCGCTCATCGACGCTTACCTCAAGAGGCAGGTGCAGGCCACGAGAAATTTAAGGCCGCTATAAAGTAAAAATACATTGAATACTGGAATAACGATGTGATTTAATGAAATTGATATTTAAAAAAACAACAATTTTTAATAATGGCAGATATAAGAAAACGAGAAGGCAAAAAAGGAACGACCTATCAAGTTCGCTACCCAAGCAAAACCACGAAATCTGGATATGCGTTCAAGACCTTCAGTACGCTGAAGGAAGCACGGGCATTTGTCGAGAGCGGGAAGGTCGCCACTCAAGACTCTTTGGTTCACCCCGAGATCAAGACCGTCGCTCAGGCCACCGACCGCTGGCTCAAAATATGCGAGAAGGAAGGTCTTAACGGCCGCGAGCCGGTTACGCGGTACACATATCAGAATTACAAATACCGTGCCGATTTTATCCGCCAGTATGAGTGGGACAAATCGCTTCACGAGCTGACGACACCAGATGTTGTCGCTTTTCGATCATGGCTGCTGACGCAGGACATAAGCCGCGATCTTGCTGGCAAGGTCCTCTCGACTTTCCACTCAGTCATGAAAGAAATGACGATCCGTGGCGTTATCCCGCACAATGTGGCGGTTGGCGTTTCGATACGTTCTGATTCACGCTACCAGCAGCCGACGGTGATACCCGGAAAAGCTGACGTTATGGCATTGCTTCAGGCCGCCGATGCGCTTGCCAATGAAAAGAACCAGACGATTGCGAAACCGTGGCAGCGTTATCGCCCAATGCTTTATCTCGCTGCGGACTCCGGCGCGCGCCCGCAAGAGTATCTCGCTCTGGCGCGGGCAGCCGTTGAGGATCATGGTGTGCGCGTTGAGCGTGCCGTAGACGGCAGTGGCAGGAAGATCAGCGTCACGAAAACACCAGCGGGCCGGCGTTTCATCGAACTCAGTGCCGAGACGCTCGACATGGTGCGCCACTACGGTAACAACCACGGCATTGAGACCACCCACGATCTGGTCTTCCCTGCCGCAAACGGTCAGTGGCTATGCCGGCGCAACTGGCAGCGGCGCGGCTTCAATGTCGCTTGCAAGAAGGCTGGGTTAATGGAAACGGTTGAGGAAGGTGGCGAAACCATCGAGCGACCGAAGTATCGTCCCTATGACTTACGGCACTTCTTCGCCTCAATGCTGATAGAAAACAACGTCAATCTAAAGAAAATTCAAACGTTGATGGGGCACACCAATATCGAAACGACATTGAATGTTTACGGTCATCTTTTGGAGGATGAAAAATTGCAGCGACAAGAAGCCGGACTGATCGGCACTCTACGTCAAAATTCTTGTGGCGAATCTGTGGCAAATGCTCTGTAACTGGCGGAATAATTGGGGTTTTAAAATGCATGGGGTGCAAGGGGTCGGAGGTTCGAATCCTCTCGCTCCGACCATAATAAAATCAATTAGTTACTAGATATTTACGGAAAGAAATGGCCCCTTCGGGGGCCTTTTTGCCACAAAAGGCCGTCCGTTGTGATCCGCAGAAATCCGCCGCTCTCTGAATCGGTCCGTTTCGCCTTGTGGCAAATTTGTGGCAAAAACGCTCGACTAGCACCACTAAGGACACGGGATCGAGCTTTGAGCCGGCAAACTCCTGAGGAAAAGGGAGGAATTGGTCTTAACACGCGTGAACACATTGGATACACTGGCTCCATGATGGATAAGGATGTCGGATTCCGCATCAGGATGCAGCGCGAGCTGCGGGAGCAGTTCCTGGAAGCCTGCCGCGCACAGGATAAGCCTGCCGCCCAAGTCCTGCGTGAGTTCATGCGGGAGTACGTGGCTCAACACGACAAATCGACATTTGAGCCTGGCAAAGGGGCGGTAGATGAAGCTGACGGACAACGAAATTCGGGACATCAATAAGCATCTGGAAACGGGAAAGCCGATGCCGGACAAGTACCGCTTCCTGCTGTTCGATGACAAACGTGAGGTCGAGCTGGTCTGGAATGGCAAGACCAGCGAGGTTTGCAATGTCGTGCTGCCGTTCCAGACCATCGAGCAAGTGGACGAGCCGCGCGCAGAGAAACCGTCCGAGACCGCACTGCAAGGATCGCTGTTTGATCTGGATGCGCGGGGCCGCCAGCTCAAGGGCTGGACCAACAAGCTGGACACCCGCAAAAGCCTCGCCTTGGTTTCCGGTTTATGATTCACTCGCAGC
>JANSXJ010000374.1 GCA_024743015.1 Hyphomonas sp.
CATCAAAGCGCGGTCGTAAAGGCGTCGGCGAAACGGTCACAGGCGTCGTATCCACGAAGCGCAGCCGCAGTATTGGCTCATCATCCATCAGGGCGTCCGCAGCAACACCTGCCACTCCACCTCCGAACACTATGATCGCCAAACACGCAGTCTTGAAGCGCACGACGTCGTCCCTCTCGTCATCCTGGCAGCGATTTAGCCGCCGAGGTTTTGACAAAAGTTCAGAGAAATTGACGCAATTCAGGGCGCCTTGTTCACTATAAGGGTCAGGTTTCGAGCCGTTCGATCAGGCTGTTTGCATGCGCCGAAATGCTGCCCGCGCCCATACAGACGACCATATCGCCGGGTTCTGCAATCTCCCGAATGAGATCCGGTAAGGTTTCCAGATCGTCGAGCACCTGCGCCTGTTTATGACCATGCCCCCGCATGCTTTCGACCAGATGGACATGATCGACGCCCTCAATCGGCGTCTCGCCCGCAGCGAAAACGGGTGTGATCACCGCGATATCGGCTTCGCGATAGCATTGCGCAAACTCTTCAAACAAGTCGCCGAGCCGCGAATATCGGTGAGGCTGCGAGATGGCGATGACACGCCCCTGCCCCTGAATGGCCCGGGCCGCTTTCAGACAGGCCATGATCTCCACGGGATGGTGAGCATAATCGTCGATGACTCTCACGCCATTCCATTCACCGACCGGTGTGAAGCGGCGTTTCACCCCGCCAAAGGCTTTCAAACTATCGCGCAGCTGTTCATTGCTGGCGCCAAGTTCGACCGCCACGGCAATTGCGGCGAGCGCATTGGAGACATTGTGCTCCCCGGCCATTGGCAGGAAGACTTGTTCGATCACCCGCTCATCTGCGTTCAGTTTGGATCGGATCATCACGTCGAACGTGACGCCATCTGTGGTCGGTTGCAGGTTTACAGCGCGCACATCGGCCTGGCGGTTATAGCCATAGGTAATGATCCGCCGATCCGAGACGCGCGCGACCATGGCCGCGACTTCCGGATGATCGGTGCACAGCACGCCAAAGCCATAGAATGGGATATTGCCGACATAGGTATCGAACGCGGCGCGCAACGCCTCCATGGAGCCGTAATGCTCCATATGTTCGGGATCCATATTGGTCACGATGGCAATGGTCGGGCGGATCTTCATGAACGTGCCGTCGGACTCGTCCGCCTCCAGAACGATCCAGTCACCATCGCCCGCTTTGGCGTTAGAGCCATAGGCGTTGATGATGCCGCCATTGATCACGGTCGGGTCGATTCCAGCGCCGTCCAGCAGGGCCGCGACCATGGTCGTGGTCGTCGTCTTGCCGTGCGTGCCCGCGACCGCAACGGTCCATTTCAGGCGAATGATTTCAGCCAGCATATCGGCGCGGCGGACGACCGGAATACCTGCGGCCCGCGCGGCCTGAACCTCGACATTGTCATCCTTGATCGCGCTGGAAATGATCACCGCGCTGGTCCCGGCGACATTTTCAGCCACATGTCCGATATGAACGACCGCCCCTTTTTCGCGCAACCGTTCGACATTCGCGCTTTCTTTCATGTCCGAGCCCTGCACCTGATAGCCGAGATTCATCATGATCTCGGCAATGCCGGACATGCCAATGCCGCCAATGCCGACAAGATGGGCTGGACCGAGCGGGAAAGGTGTGGGGGAAGGTTTCATTCGATTTGCACTTTCAATCAGCGAGCAGCGACGCGCTCCGCCAGATCCGCCAGGTCTTGCGCTGCGCGGACGTTCCCCAGCGCTTTAGCCGCCGCGGCGCGCACCGCCAAGTCATTCGCATCTCCCAATCGCAACGCAATCAGTTCGCCCAGCAAGTTCGGATAGAGATTGTCCTCCAGCAGCATATCCGCCCCGCCCGCTTCTGCGAGTCCCTCGGCATTGGCTTCCTGGTGATTGTCCATGGCGATCTTGAGCGGGATCAGGATGGACGGACGCCCGACCGCTGCAATCTCGCTGACCGTGCCAGCCCCTGAGCGCGCAATTACCAGATGCGCTGCGGCGAGCCGGTCCGGCATATCGGAGAAGAAAGGCTGTAAAGTCGCTTTGACCTGGACCTTGTCATAGATGGCGCGGACGTCGGCCATTTGCTCATCCCGGACCTGCTGCACAACATGCAGGCGCACCCGCAGCGGTGCAGGAATATGATTGGCAATTGCGAGCGGGATGGCCTCGCCCAGGATCCGTGCGCCCTGACTACCACCGGTGATGAAGATGTTGAGTTCGCCATCCATGCTCGGGAATGGCGCATTGCGGACCGCCGCAATCGGGGCGCGCACCGGATTACCGATCGGCTGGTGATTGGCCCCGCGCGGCAATCGATCCAGGCGCTCAAACCCGGATGCCACCACCGCGGCTTTTCCGGCAAAGGCGCGATTAACGCGCCCGAGCACGGCATTCTGTTCGTGGATCAGGAGTGGAATACGCAGGCGTCGCCCCGCCGAGAGCGCGGGATAGGCTGGATACCCCCCAAACCCCGCGACCAGAGCCGGTTTCTGTTTTTGCTTGAACCGCTTCGCCGCCGCGTTCACGCCGGCCCGCAGTTTCAGCGCTGTACCGGGCAGGGTCCACGGTTTGCGCAGGTTCGGGCTAGCGGCTTTGACTTCCATCTTCCAGTCGGCCGGAAACGTGTCGGCATAGCGCAGGCCGCGATCATCGCTGATCAGACCAACCTCCCAGCCGCGCGAGACCATTTCGTCGGCAAAGGCCGCAGCCGGGAACATATGTCCGCCCGTTCCGCCTGCCCCGATCACAACAAGGGGTTTGTCGCTCATTCTAGTCCTTCACGCTTGTATGGCCGCGCCGGATCAGCGCGAGCGCCAAACCGAGTGTCAGTGCGATCCCTAACATTGACGATCCGCCCGAAGAAATGAAGGGAAGCGTCATGCCTTTTGGCGGGATCAGACTGACATTTACCGCAATGTTTATGGCAGCCTGAAGACCAAAAAGCGTAAACAATCCGGTCGCTGCGGCGCGCGGATAAGGGTCGTGCAGCCTCGCCGCGGCCCTCAACCCCTTCCAGACAATGAAGCCGAATATGAAGATCAGACCAATCGCCGCGATATAGCCAAACTCCTCTCCGAGGACGGCATAGATAAAATCGGTGTGTGCGTCGGGCAGCGCGGTCTTGATCTTGCCCTCGCCCGGGCCGACCCCGAACAAGCCGCCGCGGCCAATCGCTTCCGACGCCTTGTCGATCTGATACGTGTCGTACTCGGTCGGGTTGATGAAGGAATTGATGCGAAACCGCACGTGCGGCAACGTCGCATAAAGCAAGCCAGACAGCGCTGCGCCGCCGCCCGCGAAGACTGCCGCCCACCGCCATGGCAGACCGGACACAAAGAAAGTGACAACGAATGCTGCCGTGAGAAGGGCCGACTGCCCGACATCAGGTTGCAATAAGAGAAAACCAAGGGTCACGCAGAAGAAGACCAGCGTAATCGCCGCCCATGGCCCTTTCGGATACATGGCTCGCTGCGCCAGCAACCATCCGGTCAACACGATCAAAGCCGGCTTAACGAATTCCGAGGGTTGCAAACTGAAGCCCCCGAAGCGGATCCAGCGCTGCGCGCCCTTGGCCTCATATCCTGACACCAGGATATAGGCCAGCAAGACCAATGAGCCGAAGAAGACCAGAGCCGCAAGTCGCCGCGCCCAGACACGCTCGAGCAGACTTGTCCCAACCAGGACAATCACCGCCGCGCCGACAAACATGGC
>JANSXJ010000012.1 GCA_024743015.1 Hyphomonas sp.
CCACTTTATTCAGCAGGGAGCGAGAAAATTGGGGAATGAGCGCGGCGTTGTAACCCGGCTGAAGAGCTGAGAATGATCGAAGGTATGTAAAGTAAACGGAGAACAAACTGGCCGAAATAGTGGGGTGACTGTCCTTTCGGGTGCGCTTCTGACCCCTTAAATATAGCCCTTCCAATCAGTATGATGTCCACAAGTACCATGCATGCGCCAGATAGCTTTTGCGATGCTATGTTTGCGTTCGATTTGGAAGAAAGTTTATCCCTGACAAGCCATGACATCAGAGCCTAAAATGGAACGCCTTCGACTGATGATGAAGCCTTATCAAGGGTCTGATCACTCAGTTGTCGGTGTTTATCTAGAACGCGGAGAGACTTCAATAACCGCTGAAGGCACAATAAATGCTGCTATTCCTGCGGGAGAGCGCATTTTCGAGATTGGCTCGATCACAAAAGTTTTCACCGCGATTCTGCTTTATCAACTTGCAGAAGATGGTCGCGTTGATCCGTGTAGACCGCTGAACGAGCTATCAGATGCTTTGGCGGATGTCCCACGCTGGATTACTCCAGAACGTCTGATCTCCCATACAAGTGGACTGCCAAACCTTTATATACCCCTTTGGAAAGCGCTGCTGTCTCTGCACCCAGAAGGGCCGTATGCAGAGTTTAACCGAAGAGATTTGATCGACTGGTTTCATAGGCGTCAGGGAAAGTCCCGTGAGCGAAAGTTTCATCATGCCTATTCGAATCTCGGTGTGGGGCTGCTCGGAGAAGCGCTAGCGATGCGCGAACAGACGCCGTTTGCAGAATTGCTCGCAAAGAAGGTTATCAAACCTCTCGGTCTAACCGATACCACACATCGCCTCGATGATTCCCAGAGGGCGCGTTTCGCGCCGCCCAAATTGCCAAATGGCCTGGCCGTGTCCCCCTGGACGTTTCAGGCCTTGGCCGCAGCAGGGTGCTTGAAATCTTCAGCCAGCGATCTTGCACGGTTATCTGATGGCGTCCTTAAAGCCCTTCAGAATTCAATGTCTACACTGGATCGCGCGATCTGCAAGTCAACCGAGCCAATTTTGGGTTTGGGCAAACGGGGTGCTTTGAAACCCGTAGCACAATGCGCCGGTTGGTTGTCGTACACGAAAAGTAAGAGCGACTTGCGGATCTTGCATGCGAGTGGGGGGACGGCAGGTTCAACCTGCGCGCTCTATATTTGCCCCGAAAAGTCTGCAGCTATTGCGATCCTTTCGAACAATGGGGTCGCTGCTAGTCTTTGGGGAAGTCTAAAGCTAAGTAGATCTGACCAATTATCGCAAGCGATGCAGATCTTTCACATGCTCTGAGAGCAGCACCATTATCCAGGAGCTCCATGCTATGGACGCTGATCATTGAGCAGCCAAATACACTTTAGGAGATGCACCCGTCCAACGTTTGAACGCTCGATTGAAAGAAGATGCTTCGGAGAATCCGACCAAATAGGCAGTCTCTTTAATTGAGACTTTCCGGGCCGATAAATGATCCATTGCGACCCGCCGCCGAAGGTCGTCGTGGACTTCTGCAAAGGTAAACCCTTCATCTTTTAATTGACGATAAAGTGTTGACCGGCTCATGCCCAGTTTTGATGCAACCGCATCAATGTCGGTGGTTCCCAAATGGAGAATGGGAAGAAGCTCAGCTTCAATCTTTCCGCGCAGATCGATCCGCCCTTCCAACTCTGACTTGAGTTCCGTCGCCTTCTCGGAGAACAAAGCCAATGCGTAAGGATTGGCTTGTTCGTACTCACGGCTGAGCCAAGCAGCATCGAATTCTACCGCATTTCGTCCGGCTTCAAACTCGACCGGGCATTTCCAATAATGCTCGTAAAGGTCGCCATGATCAGGCTTCGGATGGGTAACGGTTACGGCATTTGCAAATGGCTCACCAGGAAATATTGCTTCTACTTCGAATATGAGGCGCCCGAGTGCAATCTCCGTGAGCTCCGGAAACTCGTTGGGATTTGGCCGCATATCCAGAAAATACGCCTTATCACCATCAATTTCGATTGGATGGCGCTCGATACCCGACATGATATCGATCTCCATCATCAGCTTTGCATAACGGTTCACTTCTCGAAGCGATTGCGCCAGCGAGCTAGACGTCTCAGCAATTAATCCGACAATCGTGGCCGTATCCAGCTTGGTCTCAATCGGGTAGCGAAGCGGTAATGATGGATCTTCAGAGATCTGAACACTTGCTTGGACCAAGCGCTGATAGATCTCAAAAACTATACGTTCATCCGGGTCAAGCGAGTTTGGTTTCGTCGTTCCTGCGATGGTCAAGAGACGTGACGCATCAAGCCCAGCGCCAACGACAAAATCGAGATACCGATTAAAAACACTAATCGAAACTGACCGAAATGCCCCCGACATTCAGTATTCCTCATAAAAGTCGAAGCGTCCGACATTGATCCCAAATGTCTATTTACTGAAACCTGCGGTCATATTCAATTTCCGACACTGGCAGTATCTTTATTTGCACAATGAGGCGCTTGAGCACGGTTCTTTGGATCCTTCGATTGATCTGGGCAAGACACCGAATTGGCAGAAATAGTGGGGCTATTGTCCTAACCGTTACGTTTGAATCCGGGTAAAGTCTGAAAATGGCTAAGACTAAGAAGATACAGACAAATCCTGAAGCGGCGCGCCGCGTCGTTATGGTCGTGCACGAAGATGCATATACCCTCGACGTGGTCGGCCCCTTAGAGGTGCTGATGTGCACGCGCTTGTTCCTCGAAGATGATGCGATGTCATACGATGTTGATGTCGTGGCTCATGCGAGTGGTGCTGTGCGGACTGCCAGCGGAATTGTGTTGCAGGCTGATAAATCATTTGCAGAAGCGACCGTTGAAACAAACCCAATTGATACTTTAATTATCGCCGGCGGTCCCCACGCAGTGGATGCCGCCGACGACAAAGACCTTATTGCGTTTGTGAAAGCAGCTGCTCCGAAGGCCCGGCGCGTGGTCTCGATCTGTACTGGAGCGCTGATATTGGCTGCTGCCGGCCTTTTGGAGAACAGGCGCGCGACCACGCATTGGTGGTGGTGCCCAATTCTCAAACAGAAATACCCAAATGTTCAGGTAGATGCCGATGCCATCTTCGTTCGAGATGGAAATATATGGACTTCTGCCGGGGTCACAACCGGCATGGATCTCGCCTTGGCCCTCGTCGAAACTGATTTCGGCCATGAAATGGCGCTGAACGTGGCGCGGCTCAATGTTATGTACATGATGCGGCCGGGCGGTCAGTCGCAATTTAGTGCCCACCTGGTGGCCCAAAAGGCGGAAGACCCGGTCATCAATGAAACCCTCGAATATGTGCTTGGGCATTTAACGGAGCCGCTAACCGTGACAGCTTTGGCCGCGCGGGCCGCCATGTCAGAACGAACCTTTGCGCGCAAATTCAAAGATGAAACCGGCATAACCCCGGCCCACTATGTCGAAGCTGCGCGCATTCAAAAGGCGCGCGTCGAGCTTGAACAGTCCGATACGGGCATTGAACAAATCGCTATTAAGACGGGCTTCCAAAACGCCGAGCGTATGCGCCGCGCCTTCCAACGCCATGTTGGTGTGTCGGCCTCAGATTACCGAGACCGGTTTCAGCCGGTCGCATCATCCATGTTTCAAATTCCGGAGGGGGGCGAATGACGAAATGAGTTATGATCTGTAGCGGCTAAGCGCACGGCGCGCCGCTCTAAAAACACATAAAATTCAATTCTTTGGCAACGGCCTGTCACGGCCGAATAGGAGACCTTTATGCCAAAATCTATAAAAGCACGTGCGGGCTCGTACGCGTTATCCCTAGCCTCTACCCTGATGACAGGAGCGGCTGTTCTCGCTTTCCTCCCGCTGCCTGCGCAAGCGCAAGCAAATCCAAATGCCGGACAAGGAAACTATTTTTTCTTCGGCGATAGCGCCACCGGCCAAGGTAATTGGTCAGCAATTGTTGGAGAACAGGGAGAAGATCACTCACCTTATTCATCAAACAATGGCTTTCAGCGTGAATCGAATGGCTTGATCTGGGCCGAAATGCTCGGACGTGATGTCGATATTATCCTCGATCCAGATGCTGACGCTTCGAATCTGAATTTCGCAATTTCTGGTGCGCATATGACGCGCGGCGGAGATCTGACAGAGTTCGGGATCGAAACGGGCGTCCAAACTCAAACAGAACTGTTTGGTGGGCTGGTCGATAATGGGGCCATCTCCGTTGGCTCAGATGATGTCGCGTTCATGCTCGCAGGCGCGAATGACTTCCTCGACCGACTTGGTGAAGATGACCCAGCTGATGAAATCATGTTGGATGTCGCAAATGCAGCGGCCTCGAATGTTCGTGCGCTCGCCGACGCAGGTGTGAAGACCATCATCCTGTCTGAGATCCAACCCATTCAGTATGCGCCGCAATTTGCAGACGCGCCTGAAGTTCAAGCTGCGCTGAGCGATCTCGTTGCCGACACTAATGCGGCCGTCCTTGCCGCGGTCGAAGTCGAAGGGCTTCCAAGCGATGTGAATATCGTGACCATGAAATATGTCGCGATGGTTGATTATATCACGGCAAACAGCCAGGCGCTTGGGTTCACGAACACAACAGGGTCGTGTTTCACTGAGACCGGTGAGCTCTGTTCCGCAGACCTCGATGTTCAGAACACGTATTTGTTTTTCGACGACCTGCACTTCACCGAAGCGGCACATCGAATTGAAGCCCAATGGTGGATGGCAACGCTTGAGGGCGCCAATGGTCAAGCCGCTCGCCAAACCGCTCGGATGCCGCGCATTGTCTATGAACAGCAAGCCCGCCATAGCGGTTTCGTTCGGCCTGGTGCTCATACCGATAAGAGTGACCGCTTCAGTGCTTGGCTCACACCGCTCGGTGGGTCTTTTGACCTCAAAGCGATTGGATCAGATCTCGAGGCTGATGTTTCAAGCGATGGCGTGGTCCTTGGATTGGAGGGACGTATCTCTGAGAGCTTCATAGTAGGCGGCGCGCTCTCTCTTGGCGATACGACAACCAAGTTCGACGATGGCGGACGCTTCAAACTCCAAGGCGGTGCCCTTTCACTCTATGGTGGAATGGACTTCGACAATCTCGGTCGGTTGAGCTTAACCCTGACCAAGGGCGGCCATGAGATTGATGAGATCAATCGTACCACAGGCGTCGATCTCTTAAATGGGGGCGGAGCGACTGATAGTTCATACTGGGATGTCGAACTTGCCGCTCGGTCTATTGATGAGATTGGCATTTTTGAGATCGATCATGGTATCGCTCTGAGTGCTGGGCGCATCAAAGTCGATGGCTATGCTGAGACAGGTGCGACAGGACTTGCGCTCGCCTTCGAAGATCAGTCTTTCAACTATCGTCTGGCAACCCTTGATGCGGTCGTGAGCGGTCCGAGCTGGAACGTTTCGAATAGTTTTGAGCTCCGTCCAACGCTTGATGCAGCCTACACACACCAGTTCGGCGATGACGATTATGGGCTGACTTCTCAGTTGATCGATAACACCGCTCAAGCCGTCACCATAAGAAGCAATGCCCCCACAGAAGATCGTTTTGATCTCGGGTTTGGGGCGCAGCTCTTGATGGGCGAGCGATGGAGCTTGTCAGCTCGCTATGCCCGCCAATGGTCGAGCGATCTTAGTCAGTCAGATGAAGCGGCCATCACGCTCCAAACCTCCTTCTGATCCTAAACCTCAATTCACAACCAAAAGGAAAAACCCATGAAAAACCTCATTCTTATGACAGCTGCAATCGGTGGCATCGCCCTCGCAGGATGCGCCAATACAGGCGCCAAATATGAACCCATCGCAGATGGCCCAGTCAGTGTGACTTACGCTGCAGATTTGGAGAGTTGCCAGCAACTCGCGACTGAGCGTGGCTACATCAATGATGACACCAAAACCAATGCTGCGATTGGAGCTGGGCTTGGTGCGCTCGCGGGCATTGCAGACGATGATGTGAGCGACACTGAAGGCGCGATCGCTGGAGCTGTTGTCGGCGCGATCGCTGGCGGCGGTGCCGGAATGCTCGAGACTCGAGAGCAACGTCGGCAAGTTGTTATCGACTGCATGAAAGGCCGTGGCCACCCAGTCGTCGGGTAGCGGGCTGTGTTTGCCGGGGATTGGCATCCTAATGCTCAGTCTCTGGCAGATGCAAATTCACCGGCCATTGCACCGCACATCACACAGAATTTCGGGAACTATTATTATGACACAAACAAAGGGAACCGTTCTCATTGCAGGGGCCACAGGCTATCTCGGTCACTATTTGCTCAGAGCCTATGCTGAGGCTGACTACACAGTCCGTGCACTCGCCAGAGACGCCGAAAAACTCACCAAGAGCGATCTTTGGATTGATGAAATATTTGTTGGCGAAGCGACCGATCCGGAGACACTTGTAGGGGCCTGCGACGGTGTTTCACTTGTTGTGTCAGCCATTGGTATAACCCGGCAACGAGATGGCCTGACTTATCTCGATGTTGATTATCAAGCCAACCGCAACCTTCTGGATTTGGCTTTAATTGCAGGCGTAAAGCGCTTTGCGTACATTCATGTTCTGAACGCTGAAAATATGCCAGGCGTTGCTATGGCAAGGGCTAAATCCAAGTTCGCAAGAGAGCTTAAAGAAGCGTCCATAGAGTCAACACTGATCTGCCCCAGTGGTTTCTTCTCGGATCTGACAGAAATTCTCAGCATGGCCCAGCGTGGCCGCGTTTATCTGTTTGGAGACGGCGAAGCGCAAATGTCACCAATTCACGGCTTCGATCTTGCCCAACTTTGTGTTCAAGCAACTGAATCGAATGCCGCTCATGTCGCCGCTGGTGGCCCACAAACCTTCTCGCAAAACGAGATTGCCGAACTCGCATTTGCAGTTCTCGGACAATCGCCACGAATAACCCATGTCCCACTCTGGCTCTCCCGCGCAATTATGGCGCTCGCAAAGCGACTGGGCATGCGGACTAGCATCGGTCCCATTGAGTTCTTTCTCGAAGCCTCTGCTCTCGACATGAGCGCAGCCGCGCATGGCACGAGGACGCTCGCAGAAGAGTTTTCAACCCATCGCTCGACGCGCGCAGCGCCGGTCTAATGCATAGAAAGGAGATTTTACCATGACTTATGAAACACCTCACCGGGCAGCGACTGGTTTTCGAGATCGCCTCGCTTTCGGTTTTGTAAAGTTCCTTCGCTTCTTTGCGGATCGCTTCTTCCAAAAACGCTACGGCCATCGCGCCGTTGTTTTAGAGACCGTTGCCGCCGTGCCGGGCATGGTTGGCGGCATGCTCCAGCATCTCAAAGCGCTGAGACGTATTCGGGATGATCAGGGCTGGATCAAAGAGCTGCTCGACGAAGCAGAGAACGAACGCATGCACCTTATGACGTTTGTGAAGATCGCCGAGCCAACGCTCTTCGAGCGGCTCTTGATCATGATCGTTCAGGCCATATTCTTCGTCGTCTACTTTATCCTATACCTTGTCTCACCGATCACGGCTCATCGCGTTGTCGGCTATTTCGAAGAAGAGGCCGTCGCAAGCTACACGCACTATTTGGAGGAGCTTGACGCCGGGCGGCTCGAGAATGTGCCTGCTCCAAAAATCGCAATTGAATATTGGTCTCTCGCCAGTGATGCCCGCCTAAGAGATGTGGTTCTTGCTGTGCGCGAAGATGAAGCTGGACATCGTGACCGGAACCACAGCTTTGCAGATGCTATTATCGCTGGCACAGAAGCAAGTGTCTTGCAAGACGCTGACTCGTCACCTCACACCGCCGCGATTGCGAAGGGTGGTGTCTGATGTCACTAGAAAAACCAAAAGGTGCCTTTCGATTTGACTGGTCAGCGCTGCGCGATTTGATTGCCGTTGTTGCGGTGATGATAGTTGTCAAACAAAGTCTTCTGCCTTTCACGCAACTCTATGCCGGTCCTGCATCAACCCTAACCGCGATGATCCTTGCGACCATCTTACTGAAGCGTCGTGGATCGAGCTGGTCCGCAATCGGGTTTCGCTATCCACCCAGCTGGTTGAGGACAATCGGACTGACCTTTCTATCCATCGCAGTCTTCATTCTTTGTACGCAGCTTATGGCTGTGTTCGCTGACCGATATTTTGAAGATCTGACTTACGGGTCTCGGTTTGACCATATCGAAGGAAATCTGAACGCTTATATTGTGATTATGGTCTTGGTTTGGACGCATGGGTCGTTCTTCGAAGAGCTTTTGTTTCGAGCATTCATGATCAGCAAAGCCAGTGAGTTTCTTGGTGGTCGATGGTCGTCAGATATCATCGCTTTGTTGCTATCATCTGCGTTCTTTGGATATCGCCATGCTTACTATCAAGGTATTCACGGTGCCCTCATTACCGGGGCGGGCGGCTTTGCCTTTGGTCTTATGTACCTCTGGTTCGGACGCAAAAATATTCTGCCGATCATCTTGGCGCACGGTATCTTCAACACACTTGGGCAGACCTTCAGGTTTCTCGGCATTGAGGATGCCGACTAAGATGAGCATCTCAAAACTAAGCCAGAATTTGCATCCAATCGGCTCGATCGCGGCCTTCGGCTGCGCGAGCACCTACCTGATTGGGTTTGCCCTTTTACTCACAGTCCTCGCGCCGTTCGGCTACGGGACCGACGCGATTGATGCTCCCGCAATTGTGCAGTTTGCCAACGAAACGCCACTGATTTTGATACTGTGGAACCTGGTCATCTATGTGCTCAATGCGATCTGCTTATTAGTACTCGCATCTGCTCTCACATTACATTTCCTTGAAAAGTCGCCCGGTCTCGCAGTGGTTGTGTTTGGTCTCGGTCTCATCTGGTGCACTCTGGTTCTTGGCGCTGGGATGATCGCAAACGTAGCCGTAGAGCATAGCGGGGCTTTGTACGCAGCCAATCCTGATCAAGCAGCTCGCGATTGGATGCTGCTGCACCGGGTTGAGCTTGGCCTCGGCGGTGGCAACGAAATTGTCGGAGGCCTTTGGGTCTTGCTCTGCACAATCGCGGCCCATCGTGCACAGCACTTTTCAATGGGTCTCAAAGCGCTGGGCTTACTAGTTGGAATATCGGGGCTTCTAACCGTGTTCCCGCCGTTTGGGGAGGTTGCGGGCGCGCTATTTGGGCTTGGGATGATCGCTTGGTTCATCCTTATTGGATGGGCTTTGCCAAACCAAGGCTAAAGTCGGGGCCAACGGAGGAATGTTGAATGAAAAACACGCTTATACTTACTGTCTGGATCTTAAGTGTCTTTGTCGCGGCATGTACAACGCATCAAGAGACGCATGCGGATTCAGAAGGCCAACTTCTGATCGAACTCGAAACGCTTAAGGTAAGCTCACCAAATGTCCCGGGTTTTGCAATCGCTGTTATCGATAGGGGAGAGTTGATGTCTTCCGCGATCGGTATGGCCGACCCTAACGGTCGCGACATGACCGCAGATACACCTATCCGGATTGCATCCATCACCAAGACCTTTGTCGCGGCCGCGATATTGAGACTATCTGAAGAGGGAAGACTGGATATCGACAACCCTATAAGCGATTTCATTTCGAGTGAACACAAAGTCCTGCTGCAATCCGATGGCTATGACACCCAAGCGATTACGATCCGTCATCTGCTCATGCATGCTTCAGGAATGAACGACCATGCCGGAACTGAAGCGTTCCAAATCGCTGCATTCTCCAATCCAAGCCATAGCTGGACGCGGACTGAACAAATTCGTGTTCTGATAGATGAGACGGAGAAGCTTTCAGAACCTGGAGCAGAGTACCATTACTCAGATACTGGATACATTCTTTTGGGAGAGGCCATCGAACGGATAACTGGTAATCCACTCGGTGAGACTGTGCTGGAGTTAAACCGAATAGACGATCTCAAACTCGACAGTGTACGCTGGGAAGGCGAGTCTGATCTCGTTCCCGAACATCCAGATCGTGCGCACCAGTATCTGGATGGAGCGGATACATATTCTGTTGATGGAAGTGTCGATGCGTTTGGGGGTGGAGGGATCATTGCCAGCGTCGAAGACGTCGCGCGATACTACGATGCTTTGTTCTCCGGTCAGGTATTCGCATCAAATGAGACGCTGCGGGAGATGATGACCGCCCCAGGGCACCCTGCAGAAAGCCCCTATAGAATGGGCTTATTTGCAAGATCACTTGGAGATTACCAAGTTTACGGTCATGGAGGCTTCTGGGGAACGGATGTCATTATTATTCCGGGCCTGGGGCGCGTTGTTTCGGGCGTGTCCTTGGACCAGGGCGGAACGGCCTCGCTGCGGAGTAGACATAATGCGATTATTTTGGACTTGGAAAATAAGTAGCGTTAGTTGACAAAATTCTTGAAAAAGTAACCTTCGTGACCCATTATATGCGTTATTGGATAACGAAGGGTACATTTATGCCGACACCCACAACACCGCCGAGCGCTGTACGCCGGACCTTGCGAAAGCTCGGTCAGGACATCGCCGATGCGCGAAAACGCCGGGGGCTTACCATGGAAACCGTGGCGGATAGAGCATTCACATCCCGAAAGACGTTGTCTCGCATTGAAGATGGAGACCACGGTGTGAGCATCGGAATTTACGCTTCCGTGCTCAACGCATTGGGTTTGTTGGAGGGGCTAGGCGAGCTTGCTGACCCAGCGCGTGACGAACTTGGGTTGTCTCTGTCTTCGGCAGAATTACCCAAACGCGTTCGGCCAAAACGCAAATGACAGAAATCGAAGTCCATATCTCGATTGATGGCGATACGCTGCGCGTCGGAACACTTTTCCGGCAAGCTGCCCGCGCTCGCGAGTCTGTCACCTTCCAGTATCATGACGAATGGCTCACCCATCCCGCGCGGTTTTCGCTTGAGCCTAGCCTTGCCGTTGGGAGTGGCATGTTCCATCCAGGCGAAGGTCGCGAGATGTTCGGGTCAATCGGGGATTCAGCTCCAGATACCTGGGGACGACGCCTTATGCAGCGAGCCGAGAGGCGAACCGCACGAACTGAAGGTCGTCCTCCTAGGACGTTACATGAAGCCGACTTCTTGCTCGGGGTGAGTGATGTATCGCGTCTCGGCGCGCTTCGTTTCAAACGGCCTGATGATCAAGAGTTCCATAAACCGATTGGAGAAGGGGTTCCTGGCTTTATTCAGCTTGGCCGTTTGTTGACAAGTGCGCAAAGAATTGAACGTGATGAAGAGACCGATGAAGATTTAACGCTGATTTTTGCCCCCGGATCATCGCTTGGTGGTGCTAGGCCGAAGGCCTCCGTGGTGGATGCGCATGGCGCGTTGGCTATTGCGAAGTTTCCAAAAGATGCGGACGAGTACAGCATCGAAACCTGGGAGCATATTGCGCTTATTCTCGCCAAGCGTGCTGGTATAGAAGTGCCGCGCCATGAACTCCATCGTGTGGGAGACAAACCCGTGTTGATTTCGTGGCGGTTTGACCGGCAAGGGCATATTCGCACTCCATTCCTGTCGGCGATGTCGATGTTGCAAGCGAAGGATGGCGAACGGGCGAGTTATCCTGAGATTGTTGATGAACTCACCAGGCACGGGGCAACCGCGAAGAAAGATGCAGCCGAGCTTTTCAGGCGCGTTGTTTTCAATATTTTGATTTCAAATGTAGACGACCATCTTCGCAATCATGGTTTCCTTTGGGCCGGTAAAGCCGGGTGGTGTCTGTCGCCAGCCTATGACCTCAATCCGACGCCGACCGATCTGAAAGCGCGCTTCCTGGCGACAAATATAAGTCTCGACGAAAGCACTTGCTCCATCGAACTCGCCTTATCTCAAGCGGAACTGTTCGGTCTGGGTAATGAGGATGCAAAAAAGATTATAGCTGAGGTCGGGGCGGCAGTTGCTGAATGGCGTTCCGTGGCTACTGAGGTCGGACAGACCCAAAGCCAGATCGAGCGCATGGCAAGCGCGTTCGAGCATGATGACCTTCGTCTTGCGACGTTGTGAATTTTACACTTTTCTGATGCGCTGACTGACGAGCCAACCGTCAGTCCAGGGCTTCTGAGAGCGTCGCTTCATATTCGTGGAACGGCATACTCTCGGCATAAGCCGTCGGATGCACGAGGTCGCTTTCCAGCGTGGACCAATCCCATAGCCCTTCCTCTGCATAATGTCCCATCATGAAATGTAGACCTGGCTCGAGAGCGAGCATGATCTTTTTGGCGTGCTCACGCGCTTCATCGATGGAACCGAACTCAGCATGGGAGATGTCGCTATCCGGTTGCCAGTAAGAGTTTAAAGTCTCGCGAAATTCACCGAAATCCAGACGTAGAATGCGGAATGTATGCATCTGAGTATCGCCATATCGATGCGAGTAGGGGTCATATCCCGCTAAATACTGATTGTTCGAGCTATCGGAGAAATGCACAAAATTCGAATAGCTGCTGTTCCAGTTGTTGCTAGTTCGAGCCTTTCGCCAATTGTCCAAAAGTCGCGCAACGTCTTTCGCTTTGACCAGCTTATCGCCTGCTCGGAAGCTGATTTTTGAGATCCCCTCGGCCCATTCAACCGAGTGATGTGGCAGGGGACCCTCGTAAAGTATTTCAATACCGACGAGCAAGCATGTTTCCTCTTGTTTCGGTGCGGCTTCCTGAAGAATTTTCTCATATTTTTCGCGTCCACTTTCCGGAAAGGACCTGTAGGTCTGCTGCGCTTGCCAACACTTATTTTGCTGATCTTTAATGAGTGTTCGAATGTCGCTACTGTTTGCTACCATCTCATCAATACCAGCCTCCCGTTCCTCACTGTAAGACACGAGAGGCTTCAATCGTGACATCCGTTCCGAGTTCGTAAGCCGCAAATACAATCCGTTCTCGATGTATTGTTCCTCAGCAAAATTCCTAATCCAGTCATCGGCGAGCGGGCCGGCGGATCCAGCACCGTATTCGCCCGCTGTTAAAAGTGCATCCAGGAGCCATTCGGGGCTGGGGGTTCCGTCGAACGGGGACCTTTCAACTCGATCCAAAATCAGGGCTAGAAGAGACAAACCATCGCCCTTCATCGCGCAATCACGCAGAAAAACACGTTCTTCCCGTACAAGGCCCAGTCCTATGCTGCCCATCAAATACGGGTAAAGGTCCCGGCTGTTTTTATTGCCAATAATAGCGGAGGTCTTGGCAACACAATCAGGCGCGCGATCTGCCCAATAAGGGGGCTCCCAATCATTAGTCGCGAGCTCGGACTCTATCCTTGCTTGGAAATTGCGATCGAGTTTATCCAATTCTGCCTGAGCTTCAGCCTTGGAGGCCGCAACCTTTGCCTCAAGCGAATCCAAGCGTGCAAATAATTCTTCTGATTCTGCATTGCCTAGCTCAGGTACTTGGTCACGTGCGTCTTCGTCCATCGACGGTGTGTTCTGCGCCATTGATTGGATATCTTTGTTTTCCTCGCCAAGAGAATACGCCGTCGAGTTTTTTGCTTCCATGGACTCAAGATACTCGTTCATGACTTCTAGTTCTGCCGCGTTAGAGACTTCATTTGTTTTGACGATGTCCGGTGTCTCGTCCTGATTCATCTCTTGGGAACACCCAGAGGCGATCGCTGAAAATATCAGGATAATTGCAAAAAGCCGCACGTCAAAAACCCCTTCTTCCTAACCAACTATTTTCCCCTCGGATGGGTTGGTTCATCCTAGTCATGCGGCCTATTCTTCGCAATTGGAGACCGCGTTTGTGGCGTGCCGAACAGTTTGGATGATGCCTCCGATAATTTGATGCTCATGGCGTTCGAATGATTTCCCACACGCGTGTCGTCTGGTTTGAACAATGTGTAGTGACGAGCTTTGGCGCAATAGGGCTAAACGCAATCGTGCCGAAGAGAGATGGCATGACGTCTTTTAGTTCTAGAGGATGATCAAACAGTCGTCCTGGCCTTTGATTCCAGGTTTTTTCTTTAGACGCTGCCGTCAAATCCCACAGAAGTGGGTTGCAATCCTCTTCCGCCACAGACACTAAATAGGTTGAACTGGAATCGAATAGTATGGCGTTGATGCTGTTCTGGTGCATGTGGTTGTTCATACTTGTTGTGTGGCCGTGCAGGATCAAAGGCATATCCAGCTCGACATCGAAGACGCCCAAATATCCGGAAATTGAGCCAAAGGCGACATACCGTCCATTTGGGCTAATCGTCACAAGATCAGCCAAACCGTTAAAGTGACTTCCGACCGCTTTCGTCGTGCTCTCGTCGAGCGCATCGCATCCAATTTCTTTCCAAGATTTAGTTGCAAACGTGCTCACGTCGGGATCATGGGCTTCTGGCGGGTTCAGGCGCTCGCCAGTTTTTGCATTCCAACGCTCATATCCGGTCTCGCACTTCGTTACGATTGTCAGGCCATCCTCACTGAAGCGCGCATCCGAAAAGGGTTTGTCGCCCACGATGGTCGCGACGCCCTCGATGGAAATTTTGGAGATTAGGTCGGACACTTGGTTCTACTCTTCCAAATCGACAGTTGGGCAAACAAAGGTACCATCTTGTGTCTTGGATTGAGCATCTCCTAACCGGATCACAAAACACCCACTATTCAGATCACCGGACCTTGTCGTAATTGATACTGAGGCTTTAGCTTCGTCACTTAATTCAACCGGAGTTGCACATGCTGTCAAAAGTGACGGCGCCATGAGCAAAACAAGAGGTGGCAAGAGTCCCCGTGGCCGCCGACTAAACGAAGTCATTATTACATCCACTTATCCATTTTTTTGCCCGTCGCCGCCCACTTTTCCAAGTCATCCCCCCGGCTTCGAATGAAGCATTAGTATGGCACCCGTTTCAGCGAGAAGTTTTTCTATCTCAGCGGTCTCGCCGGATGTCAGATCTTCTTCGTCCAGATCGAATACATGGCTTAAGTATGAGGAGTAAGTCACCCATTCTCCGAAAGTCATGGGCACAACGATTTTTCGATCCGGTGTCGCCCGAAGCTTTTGCAATCTGTTTGTCAGGTCCACGAATTGTGGCCAGTCCGTAAGATCATACATCGAATTGTCGATGGCGTCGGGGTCAGCAATAATTTTACCGAAGACCGAGACGAGGGCTGTCAAACTATCGCGAGCGAACATCATCAGAGCATAAATCCGATTATTGCCGCTTCCTGAGTCTAGAAAACACTCATGGATATGTTCCAGCAATGCTCGGTCGTCCTGTTTGGGAGCCGCATAGCCGGCATAATCGATCAGACGCTCAAATTTATCGTAATCCTTTGAGGAAAATGAAATGTAGTGTGGGGTTTGGTCGCCCGGGGCGAATGTAGGGAGCAGGCTTTCAAGCTCTCCTTCCTGAATGACCCAGGCGGCATGATCTATGATGCCAGCCACGTGGTAGTTCTCTGCCATGTAGGAGAACGTCGCATGGATGAGGTTCTTAACTTGCGGATCGAACCACACCTTAAAAGTGTTTTGAGAATCGTCGTCCATTTCAAGACCTGCATTTGTCTAACGATTTTGACCATCCTGCGAGACGGAAGATGCTCATTGACGCCTCTTCCTCGGGGGGATGACTAAAGGAATTCTCGCAGGTTTTTCTGAGTTGGTTGAATCTGTGCTGGGATCCGATTGCTCGTCCTGCACATCATTCGGTTGTGAGCCTCGGGAGATATTACGAAAAGACTCATACTCCTCTGAGGCTTCAAAAGACCTTTCTCCGATAAAGATCTGATCTACTTTTCCATCCTTCATGATCTTTCCAGCAAGTGCGATGAGGATTGGACCATCATCGCGCTCAAACACCGCAATATGGCCATGCAGATAGTAGCGGCCATCTGATCCATTCGGCAGTGTCCGAGGCCTGTTGGCCAACCCAAAACCGCCTGATGTGTAGCGCCCATCCGGGGTGAACCAAACATCTTGGACTGACAGATCTCTGATGTCGCCACCGGTGCGAACATATGAAAACAGTCGATTTTTGTTGCCCCCCAGAAAGTTGATTTGTTCACCAGGTTCAAACGGCTCAACGCGGGTGCTCGTCACATCAAAAAATAGCAAAGGTTCTTTTTGACCAAGTACCGACAGTGGTTGCCAATCGCCTTCAACATAAGCCTCCGGCTGGCCGGTCGTTATGTCTTCTTTCCAGGCAAAGATCGAACAAGGAGGGATGATTGGACGTAGTGCTTCCAATGGTGATTCAGCTACAAGATCTTTCGGTGTGTAAAAATTTGGATCCCAGTCCACACAGTTGGTGATCGGTTGTCCCTCGAAGATTGGCGGAGCCTTGTACTTTGGGGAGTAGTACTGATCGTTTTTCTGGGTCAGAAGTACCTGAGAAGGGCTATGGTCCTCAGCGACCGTCTCCGCGATCGACTTCAAGTCTGCGTCCGCACTCCTAGTAGGGACAAGTGGAAGACCCTGTATCCTGTTAAAAGCAAGACGAAGCCACAGGCTGGCAGCGTTTTGATAAGCGCGCCCATCGCGGGCAAGACCACCATTCTCAATCCAAAGATTCGCAAAAAGCTTCTTTTCTGGAGTGATGCTGACAAATAGGAAACATGAAGGATGCGTTGGGTCGTTCTTTATTTCAAAACCCATGCCGTTGGGCTGTGGCGGGATACCGGTTAATCCAGCGCATTGCGTGGGGCGACTACTGACAATTTCAGCAACAACCTGCTCAATTTCGCGTGCGACCTCTTCTTCGTTCGCAACCTGATCAGATTGAGCAGGGTATGTTGTTATCGACAATTTCGCGAGCGAACTATCGGCTCGTGTAAAGGTCAGCTTGCCCTCTGGGTCGCCAAAGGCATGCCAACCGGGGTGGTCCTTGAGATAAAAAGTCTCTGCTGAGGCAGGTACAGCGATGGCAAAGCTAGCGATCAAAGAAAACAACGAGAAGATTTTCATAATAAGCCTTTGCGAGACATTCTGATATATTGAACTAAAATTACTGGGGCGAGGTTTGCTTCTCATCACGCTGAACGAGGCGATACCCGAAATCTTCGCTGACAATTTCCGGTGCGCATTCTGCTTTTGACAAAACACGGCGCAGTCGACTGATCGCGGTATTAATGACCGTATCTTGGGGCGGAAGATTTTTGTAGTCCGTCCACACCTCGTGCCAAAGCGCTTTGCGACTGACCCATTCGCCCTGACGCTCAGCGATTGCATTGAGCAAGGCAAATGACTGCGGGCGCAAATCCAAAGGGGAGTTGTTAATGAGCGCCTGGCCACTTAGTTTGCGCAGTTCCAGCGTATCAAAAATGAGAACGCTTACAGGCGCACGATTTGTTTCTACGCGGCGTGCCACAGCGCGCAGTCTGGCGCGAAGCTCTTTCGGGTCGAAGGGCTTGTTGATGTAATCGTCAGCGCCGGCCTCTAGGCCCAAAACATGATCACTGACGGATGTCAGGCGGCTGGCGACGAGAATGCCCGGACGCTTGCCTTCGAGCGCATCTAGCCAAGCGATATAATCGAGCCCCTCACTGCCATCAGCAAGCATCCTGTCGAGGATCACCAACTCTGGAAGAGTGGTGGCCGTGACGCCTTTCGCCTCATCGAGCGTTTCGGCGAAACTGACTTTATATCCAAGCTCGACTGCGACCGCCGCCATCGCCGGCGCAATCATTTTGTCGTCCTCGACGATTAGAAGATGGCGGTCTTCGGACATTTTTATTTCGTGGTTCTCTTGCATTAACGCTACACTATTCGAAACCAATGGAAACCACACCTAACAATCGAGGTTAGATCCTTTGAAGTTAAGAACGCTGCTCATTTTACCATTGCTCGTGGGGCTGTTCGCCGGGTGTGCCACCCGTCAGGTCGGCACAAGTATCATCCACGATGATTCCTCCATAGCGAGCGCTCTGTTTTCCATAGAGCAGCAGTTTGAAGAGCGAAAAACTGCTGGTGACGCTTTTGGAATGGCGCGAGCGGCCAAAGAACGTCTCGAGTTACTGGACTTGATCAAGCCGTCTGACGCCATTGGGGCGATTGAGGACCAGTCGATCCTGTCGATGCGCCGGGACGCCATCGAATCCGGCGCATTCGAAATGGTCAGAGCAGCAAGAGCGTTGGCGCAAAATGATCCGGATACGCTTTCGCGTATTGAGAGCATCTTTCCGCAAGAACAAACGGCGCAATCAGGTGGATTGGGTGATTTTAGTGGGCTCATCGGAGAGCGGCGCGCGGTTAAAGTGACAATCGGATTGGAAATAGATGCCACGCTAGAGCCAAGTGCGCCGGAGCACCTTAAACTGCCCGTAGATGGGGAAGAAGGTACAACCATCTTTGTGCAACCTGTTGGCCGCCATTACGCAGAGATGCCCACCGAATTGTCGATGCGCGTAAACCGCATGCCAATCACCCCTGATACTACAAAAACAGCCTGTTCAGCGCGCGCCAAGCAGGGGAGATTATCTTGCTATGTTGCGCCCGGCGATCATACAGGCGTGGAGATATGGCTCACCAACCATAGCCGTTTTCGTGTGCCGGTCCTCATTTTTATTAGCGGCAACGCTGCAAGCGTCACGACGGCACTGACGCAGGAATGAGTGTCAAACCGAATTGGTTATGTGACGATCGCTCCGTTTTGCGACACTGTTCGTGCACAATAGCGCGGTCACTAACATTGGCAGATAGCTAGAATAGAAAAAGGGCATTTAGTGTCGTTGCGATCCCCCATTTCCATCGCTCTCTACACGAATTTGGTGGTGACCTTTTGTGTCGCTGCGATCGCTATATTGGTGGCCTTTCGTGCCGTTGACATGGCCGTTGAACGCGCGGCCAGGGAGGATATATCGCGAGAAATAGCGATCATGCTTGACCGCGCATCTGAGCGAAACACCATTCCCGATACGGCAATTCTGACAACGAATATTGGTCGACGCATGTTTACTGAAAGTGCGGAAGAGGGCGGCTGGGTTTACCTGCTTGCAGGTTCTGAAGGGGGCGTCATTGTCGGTAATGCCAAGCGCATGCCCCCGTCTGAAACCGACATCTGGGCAGAAGTGACCGGGCAAGACCTTGGAGTTTCAGCTGGACCGGTTCTTGTTCGTATTGTGAGTGTTGAAGGAGATCACCGTCTATTAGTCGGCCGCCGATTGACCGCACGCCAATCTCTAAACGCCTGGTTCCTGCCCATACTTGCGATCAGCGTGCTTGTGCTGAGCGGGCTGAGTTCACTGCTCCTTTGGAGCCTCAATCAGCGCTTTCGCCGAAAA
This sequence comes from Hyphomonas sp., assembly GCA_024743015.1. Taxonomy (GTDB): domain Bacteria; phylum Pseudomonadota; class Alphaproteobacteria; order Caulobacterales; family Hyphomonadaceae; genus Henriciella. The sequence goes on from JANSXJ010000012.1 coordinate 19,159, forward strand.
GTTCAGGCTTTCAATCAGGTGTTCAAAAGCGTGGAGTCAGGAGAACTCGGCGCTCGAATGCCAACCACAACGCTGGCAGCTCCGGATGATGATCTGGGTGTGCTGGGGCATCACGTAAATAAAGCACTTGATGAAGTTGAGCGCCTATTGCGGGGGCTTGAATCCTATAGTCAGGTTGCCGCGCATGAACTGAACCATTCGATCACCAATTTACGGGACCGTCTGTCTAGCAAAGGAGAGACTGAGGGCGCCGAGCAGGCAGATAATCTGATTGAATTGGTGACCCATATTCTGGAATTGGCAAAAATCGAGGCCACCCCCGGCTTTGCCATGCAGACAATCAAACTGGCAGATGTAGTGGCATCAGCACTAGACCTCTACTCAGAGTCCTTCGACGAAATGGCCGTTTCTATGGATGTCAATTTTGATGATGCAGACGCTCAAATACTTGGCTCGAAGCCGCTTATTGAAAGTGCGCTCATTAATCTTCTGTCCAACGCGCTAAAGCATGCGCCGAGAGGGTCGAAAGTCGGAGTATCTACGGTGCGAGAAGGCCGCAGAGTAGGGTTTATTGTCCGAGATCATGGGCCGGGGGTAGAGAGCACAGAGCTGGAAGCGCTGGCAGCATTGGGTCGCGCCGGCGATTCAGGCGGACATGGCTTTGGATTACGGCATGTGGAAGCTGTTGCGATCCGCCACGGGGCTCAATTAAAGTTGGAAAACGCCGCCCCGGGATTGAAGGCTTCGCTTTTCTTCCGGTTGTCATGAGCCAGAATTTCTTGACCTAACCTGGATGGTTAGCTGCAGGATGGCAACATGTAGGATAGGGATCAACAATGATGCGAGCGGATAAGAGTCAAAAGAGATGCGGAATAGTTTCTTAGCCTTCAATGTCGGTCTAATCACCAAGGCAGAAGTTGTATGACTGGAAAGGAATCGAAATGAAGAGTGCAACACCAAGTTCCGAAACGAACCGTCATGGGCAAAAAATTATGGGCCAAGCCTATCAAGTCATCGGGGCGATTGCCTCTGAGGCAGGTTTGTTTGAGCACCCGGATGTTCAAAGCGCTTTGGATTACTTTTCCAAGAATAGATATCGTGAAGATTTCTTGCCGTTCTCCTTGCGCCCGGAGAGTAATGTAAATCGAAAATTCGAAACAATTAAAAAGAGCACTTCGGGGGATTCATGACGCCGCGCCAATTCAAGACTGTAAAACGGGGAGGCCAGGACGTGTTGAGGATGCGTCCGGCTTGGCTCAGTTATTGGGGGAGCTTGCTTGCCGCGATGGCTGTGATTGGATTGTGGGTTGTTCAGCGCTCTCTATTTGACGGCATGGCTGACACTCTGGGCATACCCGCTGAGTTTGCTGGCCTTGGATTAGTGATCGGTCTCTTACCAATTGCAATTCGCGTCTTTTATCATCGCTATACTCACGCATATGAGATTGAGAATGGTACGAAGCTCCGATTGGTGGCCGGTTTTATCTCTAGGGTAAAACGCGAATTCCCCCTGACGGACAAAGTCCAGACGGATATGGGGCAGAGCTTGATCGGGCGGCTTCTGAATTATGGCACGCTGGCCTTTTGGACGGGCGATGATCGCAGCCGATTGACTTGGAAGGATGCGCCAGACCCAGATCAGGTCGTTGCCTTCCTGGACAGACTGAAATCGGGCGATCCTTCGGCCTCGCATCAGAGCAGTAACGCGTTCCGTAAGGCCTCCCCGGCGAGCGGTGACGGGCGCGCGGGCCGAATTCAAGAGCCACCAACTCTCAAAGAGGCTAAGTCATCTAAATACACACACTTCGGGCGCTCACCTGAGTATAAACAGCTCTCTGAGATGGTAGAGAAGCGGATAAAGACCCCTTTAGGCGACTATATCGACAATGATGACGGGACTGTTTCGGACGAAGAAGGTGGGTTGATGTGGCTACGAGCGCCATGGGGTATGGTATGGGCCGGAAGCGGATATGTCGGCGACCCAATTGCCCTCAAATGGGGAACCGCAGCAGATCTCTTTGGGAGAGGCGTTGACGTTGGCTATAATGTCGGAAGCTCCATGGCCTATATGGGGCATGAGAAGCGCAGGGCATCCGCCATTAGCAATGGCTACAAAAGCGGCAACTGCGTGGTGCATGCTGCGGGGTACAAGGATTGGAGACTTCCAACTGCTGAGGAGATAGATCGGCTCTCTCCCTATATTCATAGCAATTCAAATGATGCTGGTCGCGAAGATCATAATCTATCACGAGATGATACATATGATTGGCAGTGGCATGGAAAGG
>JANSXJ010000435.1 GCA_024743015.1 Hyphomonas sp.
GCAGCGTTGTCTTTAGCGCTGGAGACTTTTTTACCAGTCGAAATTTCAGACTGGACCATTGCGAGATCTTTATTGATGCCGCGCAATGTTTCAAGCGCAACCATCGCGCTATTGTTAGTGAGAATACTAGACATTGATGCTGTTCCTATATTGGTGTGGTCCTAAGAGGGACTCTTTGTTCAATGTCATCCTGACAGCCCTTTACGGCAAACCACTCTTGGTTGTATTTTCATGTTTACTATTACAGGGTGTACATTTTCTTAATGCTACGCCTTGCTTTCAAACCCACCGACAGAGTCAGAAAATTTCACGCGGCTGCCATACTCATTATAGGATCCAACCAGCGTGTCGGACTGCATACGCCCCAATCGCGTGAGTATCCGGCCAAGGCCGTGGCGCATCGCTTCCAGATGACGGCTGTGTTCGCTTGCCGTCGCCTGTACTTGTTGGATACGTTTGATTATGGCCGGTGGCTGCTGCGCCAAAGCGCCAGATTCTATCGCTGCGGTTAACGCATCAAAGTGCTCGAGCTTGACCTGGGCCAGGTCCCCGAGCTCGGCGAGCTTTCCAGCGACAATAAACTCGGCCTCTCGTTCAAATACAGATTCGATGGAAGTCAGACACGCTTCTAATTGTTCAGTCGTCATGCTCATGACTCGCTCTCCGCTTCAGTATCACTCGGCGGGGCCACCGCTGCGTTTTGGTCCAACAAGCCGAGTGGGTGTTGTTTTGCGATGTCTTCGGCGATTGCTTCGACAAAGTATCTGGAGAACATGGCGGCGCCATCGCCGCCGCCGAGCGTGAGGGCCTTCTCAAGACCGGTATGCGTCAGTAACTCAGCCCAGAGCAATTGTTCGAATCGCACATTCGTATTCTCTTCGGCGGTGAGTTTCGGCTGCGTTGGCGTTTGCGAAACGCCCGTCGGCAGTGGGCTCGACGTCGGTGAAATGGTCATTCCTAGACCCTCGAAAGCTTAATCGTTTTTAAACTTAAAGTTGTTAATTCAGTCTTTACGCCCCTTTGTTGTATGAAGGAGGCCAGTCAGGATGACGCTAAATGATATCGATCTTACCTTCTGAGGGTTTGGTGCCCGCACAGTCGGCGCCGAAGCAAAACAAAATGTCAGAGCCTTCGTCTAAGTCAGACGAAACCTCTTTCTCCTCGCTTGTTTCGCGCGACGCAGCAGACAATAGCGCAGATCCCAATCCAGACGCTCCGAAAGCAGACACGGCGCTCGCCTCACAGCCCGAGCCATCCGATACGCCTGCACGCCCGAAACTCGGTCCTGCTCTGAGTACCGGTGAACAAATCGATCCCGCGCTGGCGGAACCGGAAAAGCTGCTAGCGCCGCAGCTCGAAGGTGATGCCCGACAAAAAACGACCCCGACACAGACAGGCGCAGCACTCACGATCGATGAGACTGTTACGCCGGTTATGGCGACCCCAGACACGCCAGCCGATGGTTCGATTGAAAACGACGCGGATAACACCATTCAGACCAAGCGCGCCCAGGCCGCTATTCTCCCTGGCGCGGCCAGTGCTGAGTCCCTTCAAACCGTAAAATCTGAATTCGACGCGGCGACGCGACAGAGCCATCCTTCCGATGCTGAAATCGAGATTCACATCGAAACTTCGTCCAAATCCGGACGAGAGGCTACGGATGTAAGAACCCAGGCCACTCTGCCGGATGTCTCTGCGCCTGCCGCCGATGACCCTCTTAAAGTCATAAGGCAACAAGACGGCGTGGATCTTTCAGGTCCGGACGTAAAACTGGCGCAACTGGCCAGTGACGCTGACCTCGCCCAATCTGCGACCAAAACTGCTCTTGCGGCCACAACCGGCGACGCTCGCGCTGCCGCAGCAACCTTCAGTGCGCCCGATGCCGTGATCTCAATCGCGCAACCAGCTTCGACGTCTGCGCCAACAACCGTTGCATCCGGTCTCATACCAGTCGCGCCGTCTATCCCGGTTGCTGCGCCCTCCGAAATCAATTCGATCATTCTCAATGCGATGAAAGCGGGCGCTGAGCCGCGCGAGCAGCTGATTGTACAGCTCGATCCACCTGAACTCGGGCGCGTTGCGATCGATTTCAAATTCGATGCTCAGGGCTTGCAGCAAATCACCGTTACTTCGGAAAACCCAGAAGCGCTGCGAAGATTGCGTGAGCTTCATTTCGAACTGACCGAAGCCCTGAGAGAGCACGGTCTGTCGGAACAGAATCTGTCTTTCCGTCAGCAGGCGGACGATCAGTCGCAACCCGCCTGGCAAATGGCAGAGCTTGCTGGACCTGGAGCGGTGCTGACCGCTAGCGACGACCCACAACAAGCAACCTCCCCTCCCCCCCGGTCGAACGCGGCTTACACGCGCACAGACCGACTCGACCTCACGCTTTAGGAGTCTGCCATGACCGAGGTAAATCCCGCAGCATCAACTGGCGCCGCCACGACATCAGCCTCTTCGAGCACCGCCATCAATACGGCCGGGATCGGGGAAGAATTCAATAATTTCCTCCAGCTCCTAACGGCGCAGATCAAGAACCAGGATCCGTTATCACCGCTGGATTCAACCCAGTTCGTCGAACAACTCGCGACTTTCTCGTCGTTGGAACAGCAAGTCAAAACCAATGTCAGTCTTGAGGGGATTGCCTCCATGATTGGCGACTTGCATGCGATTGTCGCAAATGACTGGCTCGGCCAGGAAGTTGCAGTCGCGTCAAAACATGTCGCTTATGAAGGCAAACCCGTAGAGTTCGAGGTGAACCCCTCGCTCGCACATGACCAGGCCGTACTGACCGTCACCGATAGCCAGAACAATGTGGTGTGGCAGGAAGTCCTGGACGCGTCTTCGGAACGTCATAGCTGGGATGGCAACATCGCCGACCAGAATGCCAAAGCCGCGAGCGGGATCTATCAGTTCCAGCTCGACCTGTTCAAAAATGGACAGCCGATTGCGCAGACCGATGCTGAATTCATAAGCAAAGTGACGGCGCTCGGAAACGAGGATGGCAAGCTGGTGCTTGGCACGGAAAACTATCTGACGGGCGACCTTGCAACGACGCGCAAGATTTCTCCGAACTAGAGA
>JANSXJ010000007.1 GCA_024743015.1 Hyphomonas sp.
AGCGAACAGCCATGATCGAAAGGTTTTCGTCAGCATTTTGCGGTCCTATAGCCACCATGAGGCACGGCTTGAAGCATAGGAAGAGGGACGGCGTAAAGGTTTCTATCTGTTCATCTTTGCGTGCGCGCCAAATAACAGTAGGGCAAGTGGCATGAAACGGCTGTGGCACTGGCCCATCGACCCGCTGGGGCGAACGGTTCGCTTGATGATGAGCGAAAAAGGATGGGCATTTGAGTCCATTGAGATTCGCCCCTGGGTGTCCGATCTGGAACTCGCAGCGCTGGCGCCTGGTGCGAGCGCGCCTGCGCTTCTGGATACCGATGCCGAAGTTAAAACATCCGCCGTCGGCTCGCTGGCCATTTGCGAATACATCGAAGAGGCGCTGCCCAACCCACGTCTATTGCCTTTTACCCCTATGGAAAAAGCAGAGGCGCGCCGCCTGTGGCAATGGGCCGAAGAGAGCTTTGCCGGGATCAACAACACGCTCCTGGCCGAGCGCGTCACGCAATGGGTCAAGCGCGACCGATCGCCTGATAGCCTGGCGCTTCGCCAGGGCGCGCACGCATTAAAGAACCGAATGACCTTCCTGGACGCCCTGGCCGGAGAACGTGCCTATATGGCCGGGCGAAATTTCTCCATCGCGGATCTCAGCGTCGCGGCGCATCTGTCCTCGTATGACTATTTTGGCGATGTGCCCTGGGATCTGACCCCGGATCTGAAGGCCTGGTATGCCCGAATGAAATCGCGGCCTAGCTTCAGGGGTTTGCTGGAAGACCGGGTTGGCAATGCGAAACCAGTGAAGCACTATACGGACCTGGACTTCTAGTGTCCGGATCGGATCGCCTGCCATGTCCAAGGAAACTTTTTTAAAGACCACGGCCAGTGCGCTTGGTTTCGATGACTGCCGGATATGCCGCGCCGACGAGCCGTGGCCGGCGAGCGAGCGGCTGGAAGCCTTTGTGGAGGCAGGACATCATGGCTCAATGGCGTGGATGGAGACCACGCTGGAGCGCCGGAAAACGCCAACATCAATGTGGGAAGGCGCCAAATCCGCCGTGGTCGTCGCCCTTAATTACGGTCCGGATCACGATCCCCTGCGCTCTCTGGAGCGTACCGGCGAGGGGAATGTCTCCGTCTATGCGCGTGGCAAGGACTATCATGACGTTCTCAAGAAACGTCTGAAACAGCTGGCGCGCGCCTTCGTCGCTGAAACCGATGCGGAGGTCAAAGTCTTCGTGGACACGGCCCCGCTCATGGAAAAGCCGCTTGCGCATAAAGCCGGTCTTGGCTGGCAGGGCAAACACACCAATCTGGTGTCACGCGAACATGGGTCCTGGCTGTTTCTCGGGGTGATGCTCACCGATGCCCACCTTGCCGTGGACGATCCCGAGGTGGATCATTGCGGATCTTGCCGGGCTTGCCTGGATATTTGTCCGACAGCCGCATTCCCGGCACCGTATCAGCTGGACGCCCGCCGCTGTATTTCCTATCTCACGATCGAGCACAAAGGGCCAATTGCGCATGAGTTTCGCGCCGCGATGGGAAATCGCATTTATGGCTGCGATGATTGTCTCGCAATCTGCCCCTGGAACAAGTTTGCAGAAACAGCGCGCGACGGGGCGTTCTGGGCGCGAGCAGAGCTTAAAGGCCCAGATCTCGATGCGCTTTCTGCGCTGGATGATGCCCACTTCCGAGATGTATTTTCCGGATCTCCGATCAAACGTATCGGGCGTGACCGCTTCATCCGGAACGTGCTGATCGCGATCGGGAATTCGGGTGATCCCAGCCTGGTTGAGCACAGCGTCGTGCCGCATCTGAGTGACGTAAATCCCGTTGTACGTGGTGCTGCAGTCTGGGCGCTATCACGCCTTGATTTAACCCGCTTCGAGACCGAAAAAGCCGCGCGTTTTGCACAAGAGACGGATACGGACGTGAAGTCGGAGTGGCAATCATTGGGGTTATCGGAAGCATGAAGATCGGGACCTGGATATGGCGTGCAATAAAGCTAGCGTTAGCTTGCGTTGTGGCCGTGCATGTCTATGCGCTTGCTCTGATTTTTGTGCCTGTACCGGGAACGCTGAACATGTCCGGGCGGGTGGTTCAGGGGACCGATGTCTATTATAGCTGGACGAGGTTCGAAGAGATTTCACCGCATCTCATTCGCGCCGTGATCGCGGCTGAAGATACACGGTTCTGCGAACACAATGGCGTTGATCTCGATGCCATCAGGACCGCGCTTGATGAACGCCAGGAAAGTGGACGCGTCCGAGGCGCCTCAACACTCACCCAGCAGACTGCCAAGAACGTCTTTCTGTGGAATGGCGGCGGCTATGCGCGAAAAGGTGCTGAGGCGTGGATGGCAGTTTTTATTGACGGGTTCTGGGGTAAGCGCCGTGTGATGGAGGCCTACCTGAACGTCGCCGAGTGGGGGGATGGATTATATGGCGCCGAAGCAGCAGCCTATGGACGCTTTGGCAAGCCCGCACGCGACTTGACCAAGTTTGAGGCAGCGCGCCTCGCGGCGGTCTTGCCGAGCCCGAATAGGTGGCGTGTGAACCCTGCAGGCCCCTATGTCCGGCAACGCACACAGACAATTCTTGCGCGCATGGATGTGGTGTCGCGCGACGGTCTTGATGATTGCGTTCTGGATTAGTTGAGTTCAGACAGCCGGATGGCCTCGCGAATATCGCCTCGCAAGACGAGGATATCGATATTTTCAGGCTCAAGCGTGAGCGCTTCTTCCATGTCAATCTTGGCCGCGGGAAGATTCTCTGTCGCTAGATGCGCGCGCGCTCGCAGAGACAGGGCCTCCGCATCGTGGGAACGAAGCTCCAGGGCGGCGTTCAGATCATCCACGCCTTCCATCCAGCGTTCGACGGCTAGGTAAGCTGCGGCGCGGTCCTTGTAGATGTCTGGATTGTCCTGCTCAAGCTTCAACGCTTCTGAGAGCGCGACGATCGCCGCATCCGGATAGTTGCCAGCCAGCCAAGCATTTCCGGCCTGCGCGAGATACAGGATGCGATCTTCAAGTTCGATCGGGTCAGGGGCAGTGGCAAGGGCTTCCAGTCGCGCTGCGCCTTCTTCCAGCCGGTCCAGTGCCAATAGCGATATCGCGTTGCAATATCGAGCTTTCGGACGGTTGCCACTGCTGAGCCAGGCCAGGGAATCCTCAAACGCTTCTTCGGGTGCAATCTCGGTTTTTTCGATGCACGCTTGCAAACGCTGCATCTCAGCGCGAGCAATATCCTCTGAAGCCGATTGCGCAATTGGCAGGAGCCCAGATAACAGAACAGATACAAGCATGGACAATCCCTCAGATGCGCCAATATCTATTGCAGTAAGGACACTGAGATACGAGCGCAAATGACAGATCCGTCACAACCTTTGTTTTTGTTTGGCCCCGGCTATAGCGCCCAGGCCCTTGCGGCGCTCTGGCATGGCCCTGTACTCGGAACCTATCGCTCGGAGGAGCGTCGCCAGATGCTCGAACGATCCGGAATTCATCCGGTTTCCGTCAATAGTGAAGCCGACTTGCGCAAGGCGACGGACAGTGCGCACGTGGTGATCAGCGCACCGCCGAATGAAGATGGGTGTCCCGGTTTTGCGCGGCTTGGCGCATTCGCAGACACGGCGACCAGCCTGACTTATCTTTCAACGACCGGGGTATATGGAGACCTGGACGGCGGATGGGCCATGGAGTGGTCGCGCCCGAACCCTCAATCGGAGCGCGCCCGTCGCCGTCTCGAAGCAGAGCGGGCCTGGCAGGATGTATCAGACAATCTCTGCATCGTGCGGCTGCCGGGAATTTATGGTCCCGGACGATCGGCCTTCGATCGCCTGGCGAACGGCCGCGCCCGCAGGATCGTCAAAGAGGGGCAGGTGTTTTCTCGCGCGCATGTTGACGACATTGCCAGCGGGCTCGACGCGCTCATTCGGACCGGAGCGCGCGGCGTGTTCAATCTTTGTGATGACCTTGCTGCCCCGCCCGAGGATGTCATCAGCTTCGCCGCTGCGCTGGCGGGTATCGACCCGCCACCGGAAGTCCGGTTCGAAGACGCGGAACTCTCCGCCATGGGCAGGAGCTTTTATTCCGAGTGCAAACGCGTGTCGAATGCCCGGCTCAAAGCCGTCACGGGGTGGCGACCGAAATACCCGACCTATCGTGACGGCTTGAGCGCGATCTTTGCTGCCGCCAGCTAGGCGCCCGTTCCGTTCATAAAGCCAAGATCGGCGGTATTGAAGTTCGACAGGTTCGGCAATGCGCTGTTCAATTCGGAACTGTTCAGACCGAACCAGGACCCCATGGTCGCGGCGTACTGTTCCACAGAGGTGGTCGGGATCAAACGACCCCGAGATTTCGTGTACAGGCCATTGTTCAATTCCGGCGTCGGGATGTCGCCATAAATATTCTTACCGCGGACCGATCCGCCCGCGACAATATGGTGACCTCCCCAACCGTGATCGGTGCCGTTGCCATTGTCGATAAGCGTGCGACCGAAATCAGAAGCCGTGAAGACCAGAACATTGTTCCATTCGCCGATCTCGATCATCGCGTCCCGGAAAGTTGAAATCGCGTTCGCGAGACTTGTGTGTAAATTGCCCATTTGGGTCGATTGCGATGAGTGCGTGTCATATCCGCCCATCGTCACGTAATACATCTGACGCGAGACATTCAGGAATTGCCGGATCTTGATGGTCTCGGCAACCGCCGCCATCTGGCGAGACACGCTGGAATCGCTTGAGAAAGATGTACTAAAGGGTGTCGCATTTGCACGCGCTTGTGAATACTGCTCCGAGTTTTCGACGGCTGCAGCCAATGCAATTGCAGAGTCCTGCTCAAAAATGTTGCGACTGCCAAAGTCTCGTTTCTCAAGGAAAGCACGAATCTTGTCACGAGCCGCATCGTCGCCATCGCTGAAGCCCAGCAAATTTCGATTGTCATAAAGCTCAGGGCTGGGTGCGTCTCCGCGTGTCACGGTGAATTGCGAGACGTCGTTGCCCGCGAGGAAGACATCGTTTGCGCTCGTTGCAACGGCTGAAAATGTGCGGTTCTGGTTTGGTGCCGATGCCACCACACGGTCCATGAACTGTCCGCCCCAGCCCAGTCTGGATCCTTCGGGATCAAAGGACATCCAGGTCGATTGCTGGTCATTATGGGAGAACAGCCGTTTTGGGAGGATTGCCGTATCCGCATCCAATTGGGCGCGCGTCGTTGGCTCGATCAGCGGCCCTACATTGCCGACCACCGCGAGATCACCGGCTTCAAACATCGTGTGCAACGGTGCGAGTTCTGGCGGCATGCCAAACTGTCGCCCGCCAAAGCTTGCCGCATTGTCCGGATTGAGCTGCAACAGGTTTGCCCGATTGCGGGAAGATGCGCTCGACCCGGCATTATACGATCCAAACAGACCGCTGCGCAGGCCTTGCAGCTGATTGTAAGAGGTTTGATCATACGGGATGATCGTATCCGCCCCGTCCATACCGCCTTTAAGAAAGATACAAATAATCGCTTTGTAGCCGCTCGTGTCAGCGGCCCATGCTCTGTTAAGCCCAAGGCTTGTGAGCCCGCCCATGCTGCTTGCGAACCCGGCCGTGCCGAGACCTGCCAGAAGGTGACGTCGTGAAATATTGGCCATTCTTGTTACTCCTTCTGAGCTTACCAGGTGACCGCGTAAGAGGGTGAATTAAGGACGAGAGCCACTGCTGCCTGGACTGCATCTTCCCGGTCGGCTGCGGTGTTCTCGGCAGTATTGGTTCGAATTTCGATCGTGCCTACAATGTCTGCGATGTCGGCCTTCTCGATATCAGACATGCGACCGCCCGTGAGCAGATCGTCAAGATGATCGACCAGCGCGACTGGCGTATCGAGCAAGGCCAGCTCTTCGCTATAGTCCGGTGCGTAAGTATCCATCGCGGAATCAACTTCTGATCCGCGCTCGAATGCAAAATCAGTCAGGAAGTTCATGATACCAACCGCACTGCTTGCATTTACTGTCTGAAACTCGGGAACAGGGATGCCCTGGTCACCAGATATCGTGCCTGGGGCGACATAGCCCGGTCGATAGAAGTTGAAGACTGAGGGGGCGCGGAAGGCCTGCTGTCCTAAAGAGACCGCGTTGCTGCGCGTGTCTCGGAGCATGTTTTCATTTCTCGCATCCAACCGCTGAATGTTAAATGCTCTCGCCCAGTGCGTGAATCGCAAAATCGGCTCTCGAACCTTGCCAAGCGCGAAGTCGGTATTGCTGGACGGGTCGCTGAACAGGGTGGGTTCCAGCAGGATCGCGGCAAGCGTTGACTGCAGATCGCCGCGCTGTCCGGTTCCGAACTGCTGACCGCCTACGGCGGTAAAACGTCCGGTTTCGAATGCAGTCGCGACGCGTTCGATGTATTCAGGTGACGGGTTGGACTGCGTGAAACGCTGGATCAACTGGCGCGAGATAAACGGTGCCACATTCGGATGTTCGAATATCGCATCCAGGGCTCGGCTGATGCTCTCATTGCCCTGCGTCCCTTCGGGAATCGTCGTTCCAAGGAAACTCTTTTCAAGCTGGGAATGGCGATCCTCGATCATTTGCATCCGGCGAATCTGCGCATCGGAAGTGACGTTTCCCCCGGCGGTGCGAGCCAGATCCAGGCCAGTGAACACCTTCGCCAGACCCACCACATCATCATTTGTGTAGGTTTCGATTTGCTGTCCTTGGCCATCCAGCTTCGGGGAGCCATCCATGTTGAGCTCAACCACGCCGATGGAAAACAGCTGCAGGATTTCGCGCGCGTAGTTCTCATCCGGCATACGCCCGGTATTCGGATCCCCCTTTCGATTGCCCCGATAAGTCAGATAATTGCCCATTGCAGGAGAGTATGTGACGGCCTCGAGGACATCTCGGTAATTGCCAAACGCGTTTTCGATCAGAAGGTCCTGATAGTATGCCCGCACGAGTTGATCCGGATCGTTCACATCCGAGTAAACCAGAATCTGGGACAAGGCGAAGGCCATGCGCTGCCGGAGCTGGTCATTTGAACCGATCATGTGATCCCAATAAAGGGCGTTGATCACTTTACCCTGGAGATTGCCACTCGAGGTCCGTGGCTGCGCCAGCAAAACCGGCATCGACAAGGAAGCCGGCTTGGCAAATTCGCGGGCGACCCAGTCAGCAGCGTCAGTGCCTGTAAGAGATGCAATTTCAGTTTTCGATCCACCGAATGTGGCGCGTGCGAGGAACCGGGATGCCTGGCTACTTTCACTCACAACAGTGCTGGTCGCGGCGGGCGGGGATCCGTTTCCGGTCGTGCCGCCGCCGCTGGCGCCGCCACCTCCAGAGCCGCCACCACCAGATCCGCCGCCGCCAACCGGGGCGATGGGCGCAACGGTGGCGTCACCGCCACCGCCGCCGCAAGCGGCGAGAACAAGTCCTGCTGCGAAGATTGTACTGACTAAGTAGCTCGGCGACTTACGCATGTCGTCGTCCCTCTTGTTGAACTGTCCCGGCCCGTATGTCGTGTTTTTTGCGCCTCAAACACCTAAGTCTTCGTAAGACAAACCCCGATGATTTGCGCGATCCGTTAACGCCCTGTTAAACATGGCTTTTTCGAGCGTTAGTTGAATGAAAATTAATGTTGGAAGCCGTTGGAAATGGCTCAAATCTGTAATGATTACGGGGAGATAATCATTTTCCCGACCACTTTTCGGTCGAGAAGTGCGCGGAAACCGTCCACTGTCTGATCCAGGGGCAGGCGGTCATGAACATAGGGTCGGGTCTTGCCGTCTCGGGCCCAGGCCCAGATTTGCGCCACGTTTTCGCGCCCACGATCAGGGAATTGACGCCCATATTCACCGGCACGGACGCCGACAACGGAAAATCCTTTGATCAGCGGCATGTTGGTGGCAACCGACGCGATACGGCCTGAGGTAAAGCCAATCACAAGCAATCGGCCATCAAACGCGATGCACCGGACGCTTTCATCGAAAACATCGCCGCCGACCGGATCGTAGATCACGTCAGCGCCGCGTCCATCGGTAAGGTCTTTGACGGTCTCACGAAACCCATTCGATGTGTTGATGACATGATCGGCACCATAAGATTTCACTTTGGCCAGCTTCTCGTCAGATCCACCTGTCGCGATAACAGTCGCGCCAAGAAGCTTGCCAACATCGACAGCGGCCATACCGACGCCGCCACTCGCGCCATGGACCAGAAGCGTCTCGCCAGCCTCCAGGCGTCCGCGGCGGACCAGAGCGACATAGGCAGTGAGATAGGCGGCCGAATAGGCAGCGGCTTGTTCAAACGAAAGCGTGTCGGGTTTATGCTGAAGCCCTTCGGCTTTGACGACAGCATATTCCGCGAACCCACCAAACCGCGCACCGCCGCAAACGGCGTCTCCGACTTTGAAGCCGTCTACATTGTCTCCGAGCGCCGCGATCGTGCCTGCGATATCCATTCCAGGCGTGAAAGGCGGGGTGAGCTTAAGCTGGTATTTCCCCTGACAGAGCAGGATGTCGGGGAAGTTGATGCTGGTCGCTTCGATCTTGATCAGCACCTCTCCGGCACCCGGCACCGGCATTTCAACTGCGCGGATACCAACGCCCGACAGATCTTCTGTAATTTCGTGGCAGACCAGCGCGCGCATCAGAGCTTGCTATAGGCGTCGCGGACCATGCCAGCGACTTCCAAACATGCGGTACGCGCCGCCGGAACCACGGCGGTAAATGCGGTAAAGCCATGTGCGAGACTGTCATAGCATTTGAATGTCACATCGACTCCCGCGGCTTCCAGCTTCCGGGCGTAGGCTGCGCCGTCATCGACGAGGGGATCGAAGCCCGCTGTCGCAATAATCGCTGGTGGGAGGCCCTCAAGCCGACTTTCCTGGGCCGGTGACAGTAACACATTGGCGCGATCAAACTCGTCCGGCAGGTACTGTTTCATGAACCATTGCATTGTGTCGGTTGAGAGCGGGTAGGTGTCACCATAGGTGGTTGCCGACGGAAACTCCGTCACCAGGTCGGTCGCAGGATAGAGCAGCAATTGAAGCTCGGGCTTCGGCATACCGCGTCGGGTCGACTCCTGAGCGATGATGGCGCTAAAATTTCCGCCCATACTGTCGCCGCCAATCGCCACGCGACCTGCCGGGGCGCCGTACTTTTCTGCATTGCTCAGCGCCCACTCATAAGCCGAGATGCAGTCTTCCAATCCGGTGGGGAACTTGTGCTGCGGGGCCAATCTGTAATCCACAGACACCACTGGGCATTTCGCCACCTTGGCGATCATGGAGCAAAAGGCGTGGCAGGCCTCGACATTCAGGATGACGCCGCCGCCCATATGCCAGTACGCCATCATTGGTGCCGACGCATCCTGATCATCAGGTTGGTAGAGCCGGACAGGGATCTGATGGCCGTCCTTGCCGGGAATGGTCATGTCTTCGAACCGCACGCCAGGCTCGGGCTTAGCGGCGAACATGCCGAGACCCTCGATCGCAGCGGCCTGAGCAATCTCGGGCTCGAGCGATGACATGGGCGGTTGGTTGGCTGCACCATGCGCAATGAATTGCAAGTTCGGGTCGAGCGTGCGCCCGCCAATCACAACGGGTTTACCACCCGCCATCTTGATTTTGACGCTGGCAGGTAGCTTTAATAACAGCTTCGCAATCGTCGCCTGAAGACTCATCCACCGACCCTCCCAATTATGATCTGATTGGGATCTAATCTGACTTAGCGGTCAGATTTGGCAAGCGCCTCAATGCCCGCGAGCATCAGTTTTGTGGCGAATTCGGTTGCTCCCGCCGCGTCAACCGGGCGACGCTCCAGCATATGATCGCCCATCTCCCGCGCAATCCCGATTGCGGCGGCGGTTAAATACTCGAGATCGAGATGCGCAAGCCCGATCTTGTCCATGACAATCTCAAGATCCGCCCGGATTTCATCCGAAACCGTCTGCATTTCGGGTGTATCGATGCGGACACCGATCAGGCTCATATGCGGCGTTCCGGCTTCGATTGCAGGGTCATTCTCTTCGGCCAGGAAACTGAAATAGGCGCCAAAGGCCGCATGCAGATAGGATTCAAGATCCTGCGCTTCCTCTCGCACTTTCTGCAAAAGGGGGCGAAAGCGTTGTACGCTGTCATTGGCGATCGCCTCAAACACTTCTTCTTTGGACTTGAAGTAGTTGTAGAATGTACCGCTGGCGAGATCCGTTTCGCGGATGATGTCCCGGATGTTTGCTGCGTCATAGCCAATGCGCGCAAAGACGATACGCGCTGCCTCCAGAATCGCCGTCCGGTTGG
Source organism: Hyphomonas sp. (assembly GCA_024743015.1). GTDB lineage: Bacteria > Pseudomonadota > Alphaproteobacteria > Caulobacterales > Hyphomonadaceae > Henriciella. The sequence continues at coordinate 10,279 of JANSXJ010000007.1, forward strand.
CTTCTTTTGCGCGGGCGCGCTTGCCCATTCGTGCAGCTGGTTCAGCCGTGATCGTCATGTGATTCCGTATCCCTCTGGAGGACACCTTGTTCAGATTGGTGACGGATCGTCAACTTTTAAGTTGCGCTGCACCGTCAATTTGCAACCGCCGTCGAACGCTCAGGAAAACACCCCAGATCGCGCGGAGCAGGATGAGCGCGAGCACACCCCAAAGCGGTTCGCCGAGCGCGGCCATGGCGAAGGCTCCTGCGAAAATTGCGATATGGAGCACAATCACCCGGCCATATGGCTTCATCATCTCCTGGTCGATTGAGGTCTCTCGATACTCTCCCCGCAGGATGAAATCCTGGATGAAAAGAAAAATCTGCACTGCAATTATCGCAAGAACAAAGGTCGGCATGCTGGCCCCGGATTGCAGGGCTTCCTGCACAAGTCCAACAGGGGTCGGGAAGCTCGGCCCGCCCGATGTGTTCATGTTCGCGAATGCGCTGACAAACACGCCATGTACAAAGCAGAACATGCCATAGTGAAAGACGAAAAAAGGTCCGATGAACAGCAATCCAAGCGCTCCGATCACGTGCTCTCTGACGCTCGCTGCGACCATTTTCGCGAGCGCGACAGCGCCGATGATCAGGTTTTCAAGCCAATAAAGGAAGACAAGCGGTGCGGCTCCCCAGCCAAGCGTCAGGACCGCCCAGATCGGAAACAGGTCGACCGCAAGAATGACCCAGGCGACCGGATCACGATAGGTGCGCGCAAGTGTGTTTGGATCGAGAAAGCTCAGCAATGATCGATGCCCCGAGATCAGCTATTGCCATCCAAACCACTCCATCGCTGAAAGTCCAGCGGGTTGTTGGCCTTCAGGCCCCAGGATTTTTTCGGGGTGTTATAATTCCCGGTCAGGATTTCGTAGTGGACGTGAACGGCAGTCGCATTTCCCGTGCGCCCCATCATTCCGAGTGGTTGCCCAAACCCGATCTTCTGGCCGGGTGAAAGTCCTTCAGCGAAATAGGCGAGGTGAGCGTAGCGCGTATAAACGCCGTTTCCGTGTCCGATCAGGACCTGATACCCAAATCCGGATTGTCGGCTGACTTCCAGCACACGCCCGGGGCCTGCAGAATATATCGGAACAGCGGGCTTTGCCTGAAGGTCGATGCCTTTATGCATAGAGCTAAAGCGCGGCCCGAACCCAGACGTCATGCAAGCGCCGTTCGCTGGTGATGCCGCTAGAATAATACCGTTGGCGACAATCAGAGCGTTATAATTGAGGATCCGACCATATGAGTCCGTTGCTGGCCGGTTTGAAAATGACGGTGTGCAGGCATAAAGGTGATAGTCCGGTTTGAACGGCCCTTGTTGCGCGCGAGGTGAGCTTGGCGTTGACGACGGAGTCGTGATCGGGCCCTGCGGATACTGAACCGGAGGTGGCGGAGACGAGCATGCGAAGAGGCTCGCAGCTGCCAGCCCCGCAACGATGGTTCGCATTGTCCTGCTCCTGATACTCTACACAGACACGCGGGCGCGTTTTCGTCCCTTCTCGATTTCTTGCATGAGGTCTCTTACATAAGTGTTGAAATCCACCTGCATTGTGTGACGAACTGCCTGATAAAAGTGGCCCATATGTGTCTTTTCATCGGCCTCGGTGATCCGATGCATCTCCTGAGCGCTCGGGAGGGCATATTCCCCGGCAACCAGGGCGGTGACGAGTTTTGACTGCTGTTCCGCAAAATTTACGAGTGTGGGCAGGGGCTGCGCCAGGGCGAGGAAGAACAGATTCTCATATCCGGGCTTCACCATCCGCTTGAATAGCGGGAACCGGTTATCTTTCGGCGTCAGCTCGGGATCCTCGAAGAACGGGAAGGAGACTTTGTACCCGGTCGCCCACACAATCGCGTCGATCTCTTCTCGGCTGCCATCGGTGAAAATGACGGCATTTGGCTCGAAGCGTTCGATTGCGCCTTTGGCGGTGATGTCGCCGCATCCGACCCGGGTCAGGAACTCCCCGGAGACCGATGGATGAGCATCGAGCGGCTCATGATCCGGCTTTGGCAGACCATAGTCTTCAGGATTGCCGATCTCTTTCTTGATCTTGGAACGGGCGAGCGCGCGGCCAATACTTGCCGGCATCCAGCTGGGGAGCACGGCTTTGTCGGCGGGTTGGCCGCCCAGATATTTTGGCAGCACCCAGACACCGCGCCGCATCGAGATGATCAACTTCTCGGCGATAGGTCGCTGAGACAGCTCCGACGAGATATCCATGGCCGAATTGCCGGCGCCGACAACCAGGATCTTTTTACCGCGAAAGTCATATGGCTCGAACGGGTCTTCATAATTGTGGCTATGGATCTGGTATCCGGCAAACGTGTCCTGCCCGGGATAGTCGTCCGGCGTGCGAGGATCCCAATGGTGCCCATTGCCGACAAACAGCCATTGATAGATGCGGGTCTCTCCGTTCGAGAGCGTCACATCCCAATCACCATCGTCCCGCCGCACCGCCTTGTCGACGCTGGTATTGAACGTGATCGTTTCGCGCAGGCCGAAATGATCAACATAATCATGGAAGTATTGCAGCAGCTGGCTGTGATGGGGGAAGTCCGGCCAGTCTTCGGGGACGGGGTAATCCTCAAAGGCCAGGCGCCATTTCGACGTATCGATGTGCAAGCTCTGATAACACGACGACATGCCGTTCGGGTTCTTGTAATACCAGTTCCCACCAATATCGTCGGACGCCTCGAAACAATCATAGGCGATGCCATAATCTTTCAGCCGCTTGGCCATGGTGAAGCCGCTGCAGCCCGCTCCGATGATGCATGCTTTTCCTGCCTTTTCAGCATCAAAAGCCATGATTGATCCTCCCGTGAGGTTACCGGTTTATCGTTAAGGTGAGATGGTATATCCGCTTACGCCAACGTCAATTTGCGACGGAGCGTCAACTTGTGAGGTCCTGATGGACGAAAGCATTTCCAGCCTGGACAAGCGGATCGAACTGATGCGCCAGCACATGGACGGCATGACTCAGGTCGTACCATGGGCCCGCGAGACGGGCTTTAAAGTAACCCGCGTTGAGCGGGGTCAGGTCTGGGGCGTACAGCCTTTCGCCGAACATCTGGTCGGAGATGTCGATGCGCAAGTGATCCATGGCGGAGCGATCACAACGCTGCTCGACAATCTGAGCGGCATGGCCTGCGCGGCGTCGCTTGAAGAGTTTCGTTTCGTCGCCACTCTGGATCTGCGCATCGACTATATGCGCCCAGCAGACAGTGGCCGCGACATTATCGGCGAGGCAGAATGTTATCACGTGACCAAATCCGTCGCCTTTACGCGGGCCTGGGCGTATCATGACAGCCGGGACAAGGTGATTGCCACCGCGCAAGGTGCCTTCGCAATCAACAAGCCACGCCCGAAGGCCAGCCTGGGAGTTCCGGAATGAGCGAGACCCTCTCCCGCGGCCAGCAGCTCGAAGGCTTTCTGAAACGCGTCCCGATCGTTCAGACTTTGGGTATGCGCTGTGATATCAAAGGCGATGACATGACCACGGTCCTGCCATTCCAGGACAAGCTGATCGGCAATTTTACCATCAAGGCGCTGCACGGCGGCGCGATCGGAACCTTTTTGGAAATGACGGCTATGGCACAGCTCTTTCTGGTCTCCGATGTCGAGCGCCCCGCGCGCACGATCAACATCACCGTCGACTATTTGCGTCAGGGCAAAGCTGAGGACCTCTATGGTCGCGCCCGCGTGATCAAACTTGGCCGCCGAATGGCCTCCGTGACGGCCGAGGCCTGGCAAAGCGAACGCGACAAACCGGTGGCAGCTTTGCACGGACATTTTCTGCTGAATCGCTCTGGCGAGCAGAGTGGTTAGCTCCATATCCCGGGTCATGCTGCCCATCGTCCACCACCCTGACTATGACGCTGCCTCGGTCGGCGATGATCATCGCTTTCCGATGCGCAAGTATTCGCTCGTGGCAGAGATTTTACGGGATCGCGGGTATGACCTCGAAGCGCCAATCCATGCCTCGCAAGCTGCGCTCGAGCGGGCGCATGATCCCTCCTATGTGCACGGCGTCCTGACCAGCGCGCTCGATCGCAAGACAGCACGTCGTGTTGGATTTGAGATGACGCCCGCGATTGCGGCGCGGACCCGAGCTTCAGTTGGTGGCACAGAATTGGCGGCGCGCCGGGCGCTGGAGGCGGGAGCTGCGGTCAATCTCGCGGGTGGAAGTCACCACGCGGACGATCAGGGCGGAGCGGGTTTTTGCGTTTTCAACGATGTTGCGGTTGCAGCGCTTAGTCTGCTGGACGAGGCGCGTGTTCAACGCATCGCTGTGATTGACCTTGATGTCCATCATGGCGACGGAACCGCCTTGATCTTCGCCAATGATCCGCGTGTGTTCACAGCTTCACTGCATTGCGAGGAGAACTGGCCGCGGACCAAACCGCCGTCCGACCTGGACGTGGGCCTGCCGCGCGAGACCGAAGACGACGCGTATCTGGCGGCGGCGCAGAAGCTCGTTCGTGAGACGCTGGCCGCAGCCCGTCCAGACCTGGTCTTCTACAATGCCGGGGTCGATCCACACATTGATGACCGGTTGGGGCTGCTCAGCCTCAGTGATCATGGTTTGAAAGCGCGGGATCGCCTGGTCGCCAATGCCTGCGCCGCGTCCGGGGTTCCAGTGGTTGGAGTGCTTGGTGGCGGCTACAGCAAGGATGCGCGCGCGGTCGCGCTGCGACACACCTATCTGGTCGACGCGTTGCAAGAAATTGTCTGATCACACGCTCTGATCGCTTGTTTCGTGGCGCGATTCCTTTGACAGCTCTGGAAATGACCCATGCTGACGATGCCACGCTTCAAAATGCCCGCGACCTATTACAGCGCGTTTACGGTTACGAGGATTTCCGCGGCCTTCAGGCGGATGTCATTTCCGATGTGATGGCAGGCCGTGACGCGCTGGCTGTGCTACCGACCGGTGGCGGGAAATCGCTCTGCTATCAGATCCCGTCAATGCTTCGCGAGGGGGTCGGGATCATCGTCTCGCCGCTGATTGCGCTTATGTCAGATCAGGTTGATGCGTTGAAAGCGCTCGGTGTTCGGGCCGAGCGACTTGATTCCACGATGCTCCATGAAGACCGTCTGGCGGCGCTGCAGGCGGCGCGCGCCGGCGAGATGCACATGTTGTACGTCTCACCGGAAGGACTGTCGGGCGGTTTGCTCAACGCACTCAGTCAGATTCAGGTTTCGCTCATCGCGATCGATGAAGCCCACTGCGTAAGCCAATGGGGACACGATTTCCGGCCCGACTATCGCGCCCTGGGGCGGCTCAAGACGGCGTTCCCGGGTGTGCCGCGGCTGGCTGTAACGGCGACTGCCGATGATCGCACACGGGACGATATTCTGACGCAGCTCGACCTTGTCGATCCCGCCGTCCATGTGGCGAGTTTCGATCGACCGAATCTTAGTCTTGGTGCCGAGCCCAAGGCGGGGAACAAGACGGATCGCCTTGTCAGCCTAATTCGGGCGCACAAAGGCGAGAGCGGGATCGTCTATTCCGCCACCCGGAAAGGGACAGAACAGCTCGCCGACGCCCTTGAAAAACAGGGGATCGCGGCGCTGGCCTATCATGCAGGTCTAGACGCTGAGGAACGGACAGAGCGTCAACGCCGGTTCCTGCTGGAGGACGGCCTTGTCATGTGCGCTACGGTTGCGTTCGGCATGGGCGTCGACAAACCGGATGTGCGCTTTGTCATGCATGCCGATCCGCCCAAGACCATTGAGGCTTACTGGCAGGAAGTGGGCCGTGCGGGCCGCGATGGCGAGCCAGCCGAGGGGTATGCCTTGTTTGGACCTGCGGATTTGCGCCGAAGCTTGATGTGGAGCTATGACAGCGACGCGGAAGAGGCAGTCAAGCGTGTCCAGGTCAACAAGACGCGTCAGCTGTTTGCGCTCTTGAATGGCGATACCTGCCGTCGTCAGTCGGTGCGTCAATATTTCGGCGAACATGACGCGAAGCCTTGCGGTGCGTGCGACAATTGCCAGGCCGAAGACGGAGAGCGTTTTGATGCGACGCGCTGGGCCCAGATGGCGGTGTCTGCCGTGCTGCGCTGCGGTCAGAAGATAGGCCGTGGACGGCTGATCATCCACTTGATGGGGCAGGCCAAAGACGGGTTCGATGAAGACCTGTCTCAGCAGTCCACTTACGGAATTGGCGCTGATATGCCCAAATCTGGCTGGAACGCAGTGTTTGACGAGCTCTTATTCTCTGGGCTTCTGGCAGAAGGGGGTGAGAGCATGCGACCTTTCATCTTCGTTCCGGATCATGATGTTGCCAAGACCTTGTTCAAAGGTGAGCGAGAAATCCTCCTGCGTAGTGACCCGACGGTGAGACGTGTGCGGTCGCGTGGTGGAAAAACGGCGAGCGCGGCCTTTGCGGATCTGTCGGCTCGTGATCGCGAACTGTTTGATCTCCTGCGCAACTGGCGGGTCGAGCTTGCAAAAGCGAAAGGCGTCCCACCTTACGTGATCTTTCACGACAAGACTCTGGCAACGATCGCGACGGAGCGTCCGGCCGATATGGTCGAGTTGCTGCAAATCTCAGGTGTTGGGGAGAAGAAGGCGGGTCGCTATGGCGAGGATATCGCGCGCATCGTCCGCGAAGCGGCCTGATCTCACAGCAAGAAAAGAAGGGACCGAATTGCTCCGGCCCCATCTTCAGGCGTGAGAGGGATTAGTGCCCGTAGGCAGATTCCCCATGGCTCGCAGTATCGAGCCCGGTTTCCTCGTCTTCAGCTGAGACACGCAGAGGTGTCACGAGCTTCACCAGGAACAGTATGATGGCGCTGAACACCGCCGACCAGATACAGACCGACACGACGCCGGTGATCTGAACGATAAATTGTCCCCCCATCGTCTGCTCGCCGAGACCTGGGGCCATTGGACCAACGCCTGCAAGGAAAGGGATGAGCAAGGTGCCTAGGATGCCGCCGACGCCGTGCACAGCAAAGACGTCCAGACTGTCATCAATCTTCAGCTTGGTGCGGATCAGAGTCACGGCGTAATAGCACGCGATCGCGGCGAGCGTTCCGATGATGATTGCCGCCAGTGGGCCTACCGAACCCGCTGCAGGCGTGATCGTGGCGAGGCCTGCAATGGTCCCGGTCGCGGTCCCGACAAGCGTTGGCTTGCCGAACTTGATCCACTCGATGGCCATCCAGACCAGAGATGCTGTTGCTGCGGAGAGATGTGTAACCAGCATGGCTTGACCCGCGCCTGCACTGGCGCCACCCGCCGAACCTGCATTGAATCCGAACCAGCCAACCCACAGCATTGACGCACCCAACATGACGAAAGCCGGGTTGTGCGGCGGTCTCATCTCTTGCGGAAAGCCCGTTCGCTTGCCCATCATCAAAACGAAGACCAGCGAACTGATACCGGCAGTGGCGTGAACAACGAGACCGCCTGCAAAGTCGGCGACGCCTTGGTCTGCGAGCCAGCCGCCGCCCCATACCCAGTGACAGACAGGCGCATAAACAAGGACCAGCCAGAGCACGGAGAAGAGAAGGACTGCCCCGAAATTGACCCGTTCAACATAGGCCCCCACGATCAAGGCCGGCGTGATGATTGCGAAGGTCATCTGGAACATCACAAAGACCGATTCCGGGATCGATCCTGTCATCGAGTCAGGGGTGAGTCCGTCGAGGAATGCACCGGACAGACCACCCCAGATCAGGCCCATGCCGTCTGCGTCGCCATTCCCGTCGCCAAATGCGATAGAGTACCCGACGGCGACCCAGACCAGCGACATCAGGCACGCCAGAACCAGGCATTGCATGAGCACGGACAGAACATTCTTGCCTTGAACCAGCCCGCCATAAAACAAAGCCAGGCCCGGCAAGGTCATGAACAGAACCAAAGCGGTCGATGTGAGCATCCACGCAGTGTCGCCCGTGTCAGCGAAAGCAGGTGCTGCAAAAAGCGATAGAATTGCAAGAATAGAAAACGAGCGCGCGGCGAGCGCACCTCGGCGTTTAGTGATTTTCATTTTTTTCGCCCTCCCGAAGCGATGGGGCAGGCAATGCGGATTCAATTGAACGCTGCAAGCGTTCGCTGGGCGCCCAGGGTGAAGATTTCCGGGGATTGTTCAAATCTTGAGCGGCGATGCTCAGAGATTGGGCGGAAGGCTCGACTCGCTTTCGGGCTGACACAACTGAAAGTTCAGTCTAAGCGGCGCGCATGGCCGAAATAACCCTTTCTCGACTGCGTGTGATGACGCTGGCTGTGCCCGTGATGCTGGCGCAGGTGGCCATCGCCGCGACAGGCGTTGTCGATACTGCGGTCATGGGGCTCTATGGGGACAAGTCGGATCTTGCGGCTGTCGCCATTGCCAGCGTCGCGTTCAGTTTCATCTATTGGGGCTTCGGTTTCCTGCGCATGTCGACAACCGGGCTGGTCGCGCAGGCGCTCGGTCGCGATGACCAACCAGAAGCGCGCGCGACGCTGCAGCGAGGCTTGCTGCTCGGGGCAGCGTTTGGGCTGACCATTTTCCTTCTGTCACCGGTCCTTCGGCTCGGTGTCTTTGCGCCATTCGGGGCGGAGCCGGATGTCGTGGCACTCGCCGATGGATACTTCGCTGCGCGCGTCTGGGGCGCACCGGCGCTGCTGACACAATATGCGATTACCGGGTGGCTGCTCGGCACCGGGCGGACCGGGGCATTGCTCGCCATGCAAGTGGTAATGAACGGTGTGAACATCGTACTCGATATCTGGTTCGTTGCGGGCCTTGGTTGGGGGCCTGCCGGGATCGGGGCAGGAACGGCAATCGCGGAATGGGTCGCGCTCATCTTCGGCCTGCTGCTGATCTGGCGCAGCCTGAAACGCGAGAAGGGACTGCTTGATCGTCCCGCCTTGATGGCGCTTTTCAACGCAAATCGTGACATTCTTATCCGCACCCTGGCTTTACTGTTCGCGTTCGCCTGGTTTGTGCGGTCGGGCGCTCAGCTGGGCACCGCGCAGCTCGCAGGGAACGAGGTGCTGCTACAATTCATAACCGTTGCCGCTTTTGTGCTCGACGGATTTGCCTTCGTGGCAGAAAAAGAAGTCGGGGAGGCGTATGGCGCGCGCAGCGTATCCCGCTTGCGCCGTGCCATGCGATTGACCACTGAGCTCGCGTTCCTTTTCGGGCTATTGATCAGCGTCGCCTATCTGCTTGCGGGGACCGCCTTGATCGAACGGTTTGTCAGTGACGTAGAGGCGAGAGAGGCAGCGCTGGCTTACTTACCATATTGCGCCGCAGTCCCGTTCATAGGCGTCGCTGCGTTTCAGCTAGACGGATTTTTCCTCGGCGCGACGCAGGGAAAGGCGATGCGGAACGCGGCGATCTTTGTCACGCTGTCCTATGTCGCGCTGGATCTGATCCTGCGCCCCGCATTTGGAAATGCCGGGGTCTGGACTGCCTTCCTGGGGATGTATGTCCTGCGTGCCGCGGCGCTTGGATATTATCTGCCGAGCCTCATGCGCGCGACGGCAAATCCGCTCCAACGGCTTCAGACACAGAACTAAATCCGTCTGCGCGTAGCAGGTCTGCAAGTTCAGCGTTGATCTTCGCGACAAGTCCCGGGCCGTGATAGACCAGCGCGGAATAGAGCTGCACCGCGTGCGCGCCTGCTCTGATCTTCGTGTAGGCCTCGGCACCGCTGCTGACGCCGCCGCAGCCGATCAGATCGAACTCACCGAACAACTCACTTGCGATCTCCTTGAGGACACGGGTGGACTTCTCAAAGAGGGGCGCGCCTGAAAGTCCGCCGCTCTCGCTCGCATGCTCGCTATTGAGGTTGAGCGGTCGATCAAGGGTCGTGTTGGAGATGATCAGGCCGGACAGCCAGTGTCCTGCTCCGCGCACAGTTTCGACCACATCCGCTAGCTGAGTGTCGTCCAGATCCGGGGCGATTTTCAGGAAGACCGGCTTTTGCTCGCCTGATGGTTTCTGGAGATCTGAATAGGCGTTTCCGCAGCGCTCCAGCAATGCCTGCAGCGCGTCCTTGCCCTGCAGTCCGCGCAGGCCGGGCGTGTTTGGGCTGGAAATATTGATGGTGATGTACGCGCAGTGAGGAAACACGGCAGCGATCCCACGCTCATAGTCTGCGACGAAATCTTCGCTTGTCTTGTTTGCGCCAACGTTTGCCCCAACCGGGCAATCGGGTTGCGGGGGCGTTCGGCGTAAACGTCTGACAAAATAGTCGAGGCCGTGATTGTTGAAGCCCATCCGGTTGATAACGGCATCATCCTCGGTCAGGCGAAACAGACGTGGCTTCGGGTTCCCCGGCTGCGGTCTGGGCGTAACCGTCCCGCATTCGAGGAAGCCAAATCCGAACCGTGCCATCGGGCGATGCACTTCGGCATTCTTGTCAAATCCCGCGGCGAGCCCGACTGGATTTGCGAGATTGAGCCTGGATTTGGGAAGTTCGACGGGGGTTTGCCAGCTGTCAGGGGCGATCCTTGGCAGTCCAATCCCAAGCTTCAAGCCGTTGACCGTGGCGACATGAGCCGTCTCCGGAGACAGCTTCTTGACGAAGGGCAGGGCGAGATCGGGAAGGCTCATCGGTCGATATCTGCAGGCAATTCAGGAACGCCATCTGCGTCGAGCTGCAAAGTCCAAACACGCTTCGCGCCGTTGATCTGCAAGGTCGAATAGAGATGCGGGAAGAGCTGCCCGCCTCGGCTTTCCTCCCACCTGATTGGCTGACCCATTTCTTCGACAATGTACTCCAGTAGACGAACCTGCTCTTGTCCTGGATAATGCAGCCTAAGCGTTTCTAGGACTTGTTCACGGGTGGAGAGGTGGACATAGCCGTCGCCTTCATCCAATGCGGTCTTGGTATGGCCGAGTTGCTCAGCGACGGCCCAATCCTGCGGGCTGAGAATTTTGTAAACACGCGTACGTTGCAGCATCACCATGCCCGCGTCTTCACCTCTTTTTGCCCGTGAATGCAAGGGGTTTGCGCCGCGGATTTGATGAGACTTCATTCCTATGATAGGAATCTGCCGGTCGTTCACCACCATTCTCGAGGCCAACGACCATGCAACATGGGGACATTTGGCGCGGAATAGATTTACTGGCCAAGCATCACGGATTATCGACATCCGGGTTGGCGAAGCTGGCAGGCTTGGACGCTACCGCGTTCAACAAATCGAAGCGCCTTCCAAAAGATGGCCGGCCACGCTGGCCGTCGACTGAGAGTATATCACGCATCCTGACGGCGGTCGGCGCGGACTTTGAATCCTTTGCATTGCTCGTCTCGGGAAGAGATCTCGTCGCGGTTCCGTCGATCCTTCAATCGGATCTCGAAAACATGTCGTCTCCGCCCGGCACCAATGGCGCAGGCGCTCAGGCCGTCCAGACATTCACCCCGCCATGCCTGGTCGATATTGAGCGTTGTATTGCTGTCGAGATTTGCAACGATGAACTCGCCCCGATCTATACGATTGGCGATCGCTTGATCGCATCCTGCGGGGCTGATCTGGACGAGGGTGACAGGGTCATCATAAAAGCCAAGGGCCGCCGCGCTCTGATCGGGGCGCTTTGTATGATCTCCGATGACCAGTTGGAAATCGATACCTATCCAAATCGACAAGTATTCGATCGGACCGCACTCGAATGGACCGCGCGCATTTTGTGGATCAGCCAGTAGGCAAAACAGGCAGGCGGTTGAAAATTCGCATTTCTTTTAGGTCATGGGCTTGCGCCTTGGGCCCGTCCTGTGGAAGGACTGCGCGTCATGGATTGGGATAAGCTGAAGTCATTTCACGCGGCCGCAGAAGCCGGTAGTCTTACGGCGGCAGGGGAGCGCCTGGGGATTTCTCAATCGGCTGTCTCTCGTCAAATAGCGGCACTTGAAGAGCAGCTGGGCGTATCCTTGTTTCAGCGCCATGCTCGCGGACTGGTACTGACCGATGCCGGACACACGCTGCACCGCTCGACCGTCGATATGGCGACAGCTGCGCAGGGGGCCAGCGCCGCCCTGAAGGATCAGCAAGACGTTGCGCAAGGTGAACTGATCGTCACGGCGCCTGTCGCTTTCGGCTCGACCTGGCTCGTGCCGCGCCTTGGCGCATTTGTCAGTCAGCATCCAGAAATGCGCATCGATCTGCGCCTGGATGATGGCGAGCACTATGATCTCCTGAAACTGGAGGCCGAGTGCGCCATCCGATTGTGGGCGGCTGACAAGGCGGACCTCATTCAGCGAAAGCTCGCGACGGTTGCGACCAACCTTTATGCCTCGCCGGAATACATCAAACAGCATGGAATGCCGCGTACGCCGCAGGATTTGGATAATCATCGCATTATCGCCTATGGCGCAGCCGACAGCCCGATCACGGCCATGAGCTTCGCTGAACGGGTTGGACGCGACGATGCCGGCCCGCGAAAAGCGGCTCTGACGGTGAACAATGTCTCTGCCATGCTGCGCGCGGCGGAGGCGGGGCTTGGGATTGCCGATCTTCCGGATTACATGGTCAGCGCCGTTCCGCGGCTTGTTCGGGTACTTGAAGACTTCACAGGCCCGAGTTTCGATCTCTACTTCATCTATCCCAGCGACTTGAAGCGATCGAAGCGAATTGGCGCGTTTCGGGACTTCCTGACCGGTCAGGTCGAGGCGTTCCGGTCTTCACCCTTGCGGTAAAGAATATTGACTCTCTGTAATCTATGCGAAATTGCATGTCGCTTTTGCGCACTTGCATGTTGCAATTACAACTAAGAAGCCCATATACCCCCCGTGTTGAGGTTCCGGACACGACCCGATCATTCCTCCGATTGGGTGTTTCCTCCCCCAGACGGAACCAAACTTTAAGGCCTGGCTGCGTATCGCGCCGGGCCTTTTTTCTTATTTGCTGATCCGAACCAGAGTCGTCAGGAGCGAGTTGAACGCAATTCCGATTTCGCCCGACGAGATGTTGTAGAAATCAGCCTCAGAACTGGCACACTGCTTGAGATAAGAGATCGCGGTGGAGTCATTGATGTCCACGGCAATTGTGTAGAGCTGAACGCCGTACTGTGTTTTCATCTGCTCGCAGGAATCGAGCATCAGATTGTCGA
>JANSXJ010000463.1 GCA_024743015.1 Hyphomonas sp.
CCTATGGGCGGTCTTCTGATTCTGTTCAAAGACATTACCAGCGAACTGAATCTGCGCACCAAGTATAATGCGATGATCAAGACCCAGAGCAAAACGCTCGATAGTCTGCATGAAGCGGTTGTCGTATTTGGCTCCGATGGTCGACTGAAACTCTCCAACAATGCATTCGCTGAATTGTGGGGTGTCGAGGCGGAGCTGCTCAAGGATGAGCCGGATTATGATGACATTGCCGATTTCTGCGTGCCGCTCTTTCACGATCGCAACACATGGAGTGCGATAAAGGCCCACATCACGGATCCCGGTGCGCGTCAGGAGACGACTGGCGAGATGCGCCGCTCGGACGGTTCGATCCTGACTTATGTGACGAAACCCCTGCCGGACGGCAACACTCTGATTGGTTTTGCCGATGTATCGGCGCAGCGTTCTGTCGAGACGGCGCTTCGAGACCGCGCGGAAGCGTTCGAAACGGCTGATCGACTCAAGACCGAATTCGTGAAGAATGTCAGCTACCAGCTCCGTTCGCCGCTGCAGACGATTCTCGGCTATGGTGAATTCCTGCAAATGGAGCGCATTGGCGATTTGAATGAGGCGCAGCGCGATAAGGTCGATGCGATCTGCGAAGCGTCCAATCACCTGAATGACCTGATCGGCAATATTCTCGACCTCGCCATGATCGAGGCCGGCCGGATGGACCTCGATATTAGCGAGGTGGACCTGAAAGCTCTGATCGACGAGGCGGTCTCAATCGGTGTCACCAATGCAGCGGACACAGAGGTTGAGGTAATTGCCGACATAGCCGCGGATCTCGGCCGTATTGAAGCGGATGAAAAACGCGTCCGACAGATCCTGTTCAATCTTATGTCGAATGCGCTGCGTTTCACCGATCCTGGCGGCACTGTCACAATATCTGCCGAACGCATGGGCGATACAGCCAAGCTCACGGTGAAGGACAATGGGCGCGGCATCCCTGCGGAGGACCAGGCGACTCGGTTTGACAGCTTCACCTCCAGTGATCGCCGCGGCGCTGGCCTTGGCCTGTCTCTGGTGAAGCACTTTGTGCAGCTGCATGGCGGCAATGTCGGGATCAAGTCGCGCCCGGGGGGCGGTACAGAAGTTGTCTGCTGGATCCCGGTTGAGGCCACGCCTCAAAACGGAACCAACCGCCCGGAGAAGCTTGCAGCCTAATCGGCGCAGGCTTGGATCGCGACGAGCTACGCCTTGCCAGCTCGGCCTCATAAGGGCACTTAAGTCTCAGGCGAAGTCCGCCTGAGTACACAAAGGGAGGCCAGAATGGCTGTAGCACGCGTAACCGAAATCATTGCCGGATCGAAAAAGAGTTTTCAGGATGCTGTCGAAAAAGGTATCGATCGCGCCAACAAGACGCTCAAAAATGTTGAAGGCGCTTGGATAAAGGACCAGTCCGTTATCCTCGATAAAGGTGAGATCAAAGAATACCGCGTCGTGATGAAGATCACCTTCATCCTCAAGTAGAGACTGCGCTTCGCGCGAAAAGAAAGGGTCCGCAGGCGATCACGCGCGCGGACCCTTTTTCGTTCTATTACCGCCCGGCCTGGAGGGTCTGATGGGTTTAAGCGATCACTGGCAGCGCGGCCGCGATCAGTGACGCGGCGGCCAGAAGGCCCATTCCGCCCACACAGAGTGTTCTTATTAATTTCGACGTTTTCATCCCCGGACCCTTTGTTCAGTTTCCATATTCGGAAAACTGCAACGACTGTGCCAGTGTCGGATCCGACAGCGGATAATGCTGGTGAAGGGTGAGCGGCGTAACCGTCAGGATGGGACGCGAGTGGGTGGTATGCCTCCGTTATGATTCGAAACAGTCCGCGCTGATTCCCAAAAACCTGAAAAGCTGTGCTATGGTCTGATCATGCAGCACCAAAACGAGCAGGGAGGTGGCCAATGCTGATCAGCACGATACTCAAGGACAAGGGCAACACGGTGGAGACGATTTCCGATTCGATGACACTGTTGGAGGCCGCTAAAGTGTTGGATCAGAAGAGAATCGGGGCGATTGTCGCCGTCGATGATGCGGGCGAACTCTGCGGCGTGCTGTCTGAACGAGATATTGTTCGGCGGTTTGCGCGAAACGGCGAAAAGACCGGTGATATGTCTGTCTCGCAAGCCATGACGCGCGGTGTCATCACCGCTGATCCCGCAGAGGACGTGGATACTTGCCTTGGTCGGATGACAGATCGACGGATTCGCCACCTGCCCGTCGTCGATGGCGGAAAGCTCATTGGCATAATCTCCATAGGTGATTTGGTGAAGTACAAGATCGACTCTGTGCTGGCCGAAGCCGAAGCCATGGAAGCTTATATACGCAGTGGCTAAAGGCTCGTCAGAGCGGGCGATCCAAAGGTTAATGCGCGGCCTGCAAAAATGTGCGTAACAGGCGAAAATTTTCCTTGCCAAAACCCCCGAACAGATTCTATATGGGGGCTTGCTTCGCGAACGCCTCTAATTTGTGGGGCCGGTTAAACGGCTCAACGGGTTTGTTTCGCCAAAAAGCTAGAAAGTTGCAAAAGCAACCTTTCTGCAGTTTTGGTGAAAAACGGTGTTGACGGAGTGAGGGCTGGTCTGTAGGGACCGGCGCTTCACGGAAATGCCTCTCTAACTGGGGCCGGTCAAACGGCTCGGGGAAGTTTTTCGGCTCAAAAACAGGGTTTGTTCGGTTCGCTGAAATTGCTCTGCAGAAAGTCGAAAAAAGGGTGTTGACGCA
>JANSXJ010000329.1 GCA_024743015.1 Hyphomonas sp.
GCTTAGGTTTGCGCGGCTTCCGGATCAGCTGTTGAATCGTCGGCATAGGGGCCTTGATACTCTCTAGTTTCGTGGCCCCTGTCGGACCAGTTTCGGATGAGACGCAAGACGGGCCGTGAGCTCCCGGACCTGCATCCGCTCAAATTTCAGTGTTTGCCAAACCAGTAATCCCCAAAAGGATTACCGGGCAGACCCAAAAAGGACCTGCCCAGCCAGCATGTCGCGCGTTTAAGCCTCGAAGTTCGGAACGTCACGCCTTGGCGACAGAGACGATGCGAAAACCCGCGCCGCGCGCGAATTCGATCGCTCAGAAGCGCGGTGGGCGCTGCCGCCATAAATGCCATCTCTGCGCCCAAATTTCTCGCAAGCTAAGCTGCTCATCCAAGTGCTTACGCTGGCTCAGCACATGCTTTTTGCGTGACAGATCATATGGTTGGCGAATGAAATGCGTGCCCCGCTCCGGATCGAAATCGAGCGGCGTGTGATAGGCACAATCCTCGAAATAGTAATGGGTCACCTGGCTGCGGCGGGTGAGCTCGGGATTTTTGCGCGCCGATCCTCCGTGAATCAGATTCGCTGACCAGATCAGCGCTTGTCCGCGTTTCAACAATCCATATTCAGGTTGCAAACCGTGGTCTTCGACAAGGCGCTGAATATGTTTTTCATAGTCGGGGTATAACTGCGTCCCACCAAGCTCCGTCCGTTTGAGTATCGGCAGTTTGTGGCTCCCGGGATAGTAGATCAGCGGCCCCGCATCCGGAGAGATATCCTCCAGCGCCACCCAAACTCCGCACATAAACCGCTCGGGCGACGAGTTGAAATGGTAGGTATCTGAGTGCGGCTTCTGTTGCGTACCGACTTCGAAATTCAATGTCTGAAACGGAAAAGCGCGGCGGCCATAAAGCTGGCTCAACAGATCAATGATCGGCTGATGCACCGCAACTCGACCGATGGCCGGCTCCGAAATCCAACCATCCTGAATGCGCCCTCTATCCGCGACCGCATCTCGGCAGAAGGCTTCGGCGGTGGCGAGGTCACCGGCATCATACTCGGGATCGAGGATCGCGTATCCGTTTTCCGCCAGAGAGGAAACGATTTCTGCGAGCTCAGGATATGTCGAAATCAGAGACGCGCGCGCGGCGTCTCCGCTCTCGATCACTGGGGTATCAGGCAATTCTGATTCGCGCGCAGGCATTTGGCTCCACCCATTCAGCAGAGTTAGACCTGCAAGAAAAAAGCGCCGCACTCAAGCCAGAGTGCGGCGCTTTGAGACACAGAGTGTCAATTTGGACTTATTCAGCAGCCTCAGGCGCTGGCAGAGACGCTGCAGCTTCTTTCGCTGCTGCTTCTCGCTTGTTGCGCAGTTGCTGATCGCGCTGAGCGGCAACTTTGCGCATTTCGCGCATGCCGCCACCCGTACCGGCTGGGATGAGTCGGCCAACAATGACGTTCTCTTTCAGCCCTTCCAGCGTATCGACCTTGCCTTGCAGCGCGGCTTCGGTCAGCACACGGGTCGTTTCCTGGAACGAGGCGGCTGAGATGAAGCTGCGCGTTTGCAGCGATGCTTTGGTGATACCAAGCAGGACCGGAACTCCGACCGCTTCGCGCTGGTCGGCTTTCTTGGACTTGCGGACCGCTGCATTGGCGTCTTCGAGTTCGAGCGCATCCACGTGCTCGCCCTTGATCAGCGTCGTGGTCCCGGCATCGGTGATCTCGAACTTTTGCAGCATCTGGCGAACGATCACCTCGATGTGCTTGTCGTTGATCGGCACGCCCTGTAGGCGGTAAACCTTCTGGACTTCGTCGACGAGATAGTTGGCCAGCGCCTCAATGCCGAGCGTTGCAAGAATATCCTGCGGCGCCGGATTGCCATCAATGATGTAGTCACCGCGCTTCACATAGTCGCCGTCCTGAACGTCCAGACGACGCGCTTTAGGCACGAGGAATTCGATGGCGTCTTTGCCCTCTTCATCCGGGACGATCGCGATTTTACGCTTCTGCTTGTATTCGCGGATGAACTGGATGCGGCCATCCATTTCAGCGATGACAGCATGGTCCTTCGGACGACGGGCTTCGAACAGTTCCGCAACACGCGGCAGACCACCGGTAATATCCCGGGTCTTGGCACCGCCGGTTGCGACACGTGCCATGGATTCACCGATCTTGATCGTGTCACCCTCGTCGACGGAGAGAATAGCGCCCGGCGACAGCATGTAACGCGCCTCGTTGCCATTTGGCAGCGACATCGCCTCACCCTTGTCATTCACGACCATGATCGATGGACGCAAGTCTGCGCCTTTCGAACCACGGCCATCAATGATGACGCGTGAAGAGATACCAGTTGCTTCGTCGGTTTCTTCGCGAGCGGTCAGACCGTCGACAATATCCACCAGACGGATCGTGCCTTCGACTTCGGCGATCATTGGTTGGGCAAATGGATCCCAGTCCGCGATCTTGTCGCCCGGCTTGACCTTCTTCTTGTCTTTGACAGACAGCGCCGTTCCGTAGGTCGGTTTGAAGGTTTGACGCGTGCGCCCGTCAGCATCCTCGATCGAGACAACCATATGACGTCCGGTTACGATCAAGGCCCCGTCTTCGCGTTTCACGAAAGTCGGGTTTTCGAACTTGATCTTCCCTTCGACCTGAGCTTCAGCCGAGCTTTCCTCGGCAACCGATGCCGCGCCACCAATGTGGAAGGTCCGCATGGTGAGCTGAGTGCCCGGTTCACCAATCGACTGCGCCGCGATCACGCCCACCGCTTCGCCTTTATTGACGATTGTGCCGCGCGCCAGGTCTCGGCCATAACAGGCTACACAGACGCCGATCTTGGTTTCACAGGTCAGTGGCGAGCGAACCTTGATGCGGTCAACGCCGGCATCTTCGATCTTCCGCGCCAGTGCTTCGTCAATATAGGTGTTCGCCGGAGCGATCAGCTCATCAGACTTCGGTGCTTTGACATCTTCGCCAGTTGTCCGACCTAGAATTCGTTCACTGAGAGAGACGACGACATCAGCACCTTCCATGACCGCGAACAGATCAATGCCCTGATCCGTGCCGCAATCATCTTCGGTGACGATACAGTCTTGAGCCACGTCTACGAGACGACGCGTCAGGTAACCGGAGTTCGCCGTTTTCAAAGCCGTATCCGCAAGACCCTTACGGGCACCGTGGGTGGAGTTGAAGTACTCCTGAACCGTCAGACCTTCTTTGAAGTTCGAGATGATTGGCGTCTCGATGATAGACCCATCCGGGCGAGCCATCAGGCCGCGCATACCAGCAAGCTGCTTCATCTGGTTCTTAGAACCACGCGCACCAGAGTGCGCCATCATGAAGACCGAGTTGGTCTCTTCCAGACGTCCGGTTTTCTTATTGGTTTCCGCTTCGCCCGCAGCGTCCATCATGGCGTCAGCCACTTTGTCGGTACAGGTCGACCAGGCATCGACGACTTTGTTGTATTTCTCGCCGCGCGTAATCAGACCATCAGCATATTGCCGCTCATACTCAGCGACTTGCTCTTTGGTCTGCTCTACCAGTTCCACTTTTGCCGCTGGGATCTTCATATCGTCCTTACCGAACGAGATGCCCGCTTTCGCCGCTTCCCGGAAACCGAGCCCCATCAGGCGGTCAGCAAAGATCACGGTCGCCTTCTGGCCGCAATGACGATAGACCTCGTCAATCAGATTACCGATATTCTTCTTCACCATGACATCGCTGAGAAGGTTCTCTGGATCGATGCGGTGGTGACGAGGGAAGATGTCCGAAATCATGAAACGGCCAGGCGTCGTGTCGATGATTTTCGACACTGGATCACCGTTCTCATCAACGGTGTGATACATCGCTTTGATTTTCGCGTGAATGGCAAGCTTGCCGGAGTTCAGCGCGTGCTCCAGCTCAGCCATATCGGAGATGACCATGCCTTCGCCCTGCTCGTTCGGCTTGTCGAGCGAGAGGTAGTACAGCCCCAGAACGATATCCTGAGATGGAACGATGATCGGCTTACCATTGGCAGGCGACAGAATATTATTCGTCGACATCATCAAAACGCGCGCTTCGAGCTGAGCCTCAAGGCTTAGCGGCACGTGGACTGCCATTTGGTCGCCATCAAAGTCAGCGTTGAACGCCGCACACACCAGCGGGTGCAGCTGGATCGCCTTGCCTTCGATCAGTTTCGGCTCAAAGGCCTGGATGCCGAGACGGTGAAGCGTTGGCGCACGGTTCAGCAGAACCGGGTGCTCACGGATAACCTCTTCCAGGATGTCCCAGACTTCCGGCTTTTCTTTCTCAACCAGCTTCTTCGCCGCCTTTACCGTACCGGCGAGGCCTTTGGCATCGAGGCGGGCATAGA
>JANSXJ010000447.1 GCA_024743015.1 Hyphomonas sp.
AGCGCGCTCGGCGCCAGCGGTCTCGCCCTTGGCGCGCGGGTAGAGATTGAGTGTATCGCCAAACGCTAGGCCGCTTCGGTCAGCGCTGCCAGATGCCCGGTTTTCACGTAGATGAGGCAGCCTTCATCCGACCAGGGATGATGCTGCGAGCCATGCGGGCTGCGCAGCCATGTGCCGGCGGGATAGTCGCCATTCTCATCCTGGAACGTGCCTTCAAGGACGAGGATTTCCTCCCCGCCCCAATGCTGGTGCGGCCGAAACCGGGTGCCCGGTGCCCAGCGCACCAGAGCAGCGCTCTCGGTCCCATGACTGTGTAGAGGCAAGACCGACAGACCTGGAACCTGCCCTGGCAGGAATTCTGCGCCGCTTGTCTCAATGACTTTCTGCTCAGTGTCTGCTTCGTCAAACTGATGCAGCTTGACGAAAATGGTGCAGCCAACTTTTGAGTGCGGTGTATGTTTCGAACCGATCGGGTTGCGAACATAGGTCCCGGGCGGGTAATCGCCGTGTTCGTCCGAGAAGACGCCATCGAGAACCAGGAATTCTTCGCCGCCGCCATGTGTGTGCTCGCTGAAATAGGAGTCCGGGGCATAGCGCACGATTGAAGTCGCGCGGGCCACTTCCTCGCCGATCCGGTCGAGCATTTGCCGATCAACCCCGGCCATGGGCGAGGCGACCCATTCACGGTCCTCAGGGCGAAGGACAACGCGTTGGTTGAAATCTGCGTTCACTCTCATCTCGGGCTCCTGGTGTTCTTTTGCGGCGACAGACGGCACCGGAACGAGGCGGTCGCTGTGTCAAACGGGGTGATTTCGCCTGCCGCTCGCGACAGGAGTTGCGCGCCCTCCATCAGGGCAAGCGTCGCGTGCGCTTCGGCCGCGGGATCATTCAGGCCAGACATTGAGCCATCTCTGCCTGCTTCGGTGAGGACACGCGTGAGCCATTCCACACTGTCCTCGTGAAACTGATTGAGGCGCTGCAATACGGGGTCCGGCAGGTTCGCGCGTCCAGCACTGAAAGCGACGCAAAGACAAACCTGCGTCCCTCCGTCCACGGCGTCCCGATACAGATCGAGATAGGCGCTCAGCTTATCTGCTGCGCTGATATCAGTCGCTTCCATCTGTGCCAGCGTGTCCATGAAGGCGGCGGCATATCGCTCGAGCAAATCGAGCGCGAGATCGGCTTTCTTCGGAAAGTGGTGATGAATACTCGCTTTTCGAATGCCCACATCGCGGGCGAGATCGGCATAGGAGAAAGCATCAAAACCGCGTTGACGCGCGGCGCGTTCAGCAGAGTCCAGAAGGGCGGTGCGTGTATCCATGGCGGCCTACCTAGTAGTAGGTTGATCAAAGTTCAAGAGGACTCACCTGCTTGCTTGACAATTGCCTGTGCGTATCGCCCTTTGCCGGGAGTGTTTTGAGTAGAGGCCACCTCCATGACATCTCCGATTCTGTCGGTCAAAGACCTGAAAGTTGCCTTCGATACGCCGGATGGTGCGGTGAATGCGGTGCGGGGGATCAGTTTCGATGTCTCTGCCGGCGAGTGTCTCGGCATTGTTGGTGAATCCGGGTCGGGCAAAAGCCAGACGGTCCTCGCCGCGCTCGGTCTGCTCGCCGATAACGGAACAGCCACCGGCTCGGTCATGTTTGACGGAACCGAGATGCTGACGGCAGACGCGAAAACCCTGCGCGAGATTCGCGGCGATCGCATGTCGATGATCTTCCAGAACCCGCTCACCAGTCTCACGCCCCATATGACAGTCGGGGCGCAAATGCGCGAAGTGCTGAAATTGCACAAAGGCCTGAAGGGCGAAGCGGCCAATAAAGTCTGCGTCGACTGGCTCGAACATGTCCGCATTCCCGAAGCCCGGCGGCGCATGGATCAGTTCCCTCACGAGCTCTCGGGCGGCATGCGCCAGCGTGTCATGGTCGCCATCGCCATGTTGTGCGGTCCGCAGCTTTTGCTCGCGGATGAGCCGACAACGGCGCTCGATGTCACCGTCCAGGCGCAAGTGCTGGACCTGATGGATGATCTCAAGCGCGATACGGGGACAGGCATCGCCCTGATCACGCACGATATGGGCGTCGTCGCCCGCATGTGCGACCGGGTCGTCGTGATGCGCCATGGAGAGATTGTCGAAACCGGCGGGATTGATGACATCTTCTACAATCCTCAGCACGACTACACCAAGATGCTGCTCGATGCGGTGCCGCGGATTGACCAGCCGAATCGCCCTGGTCGGCCAAGCCTCGGCGCGCCGCCAGACGCCAGCGTCGAGTCCATTCTGCGAGCAGATGATTTGAAAGTTCACTTCCCGATTAATGTCGGCGGCGGGCTGTTCGGAAAGACCAAACCGCTCAAGGCGGTGGATGGTGTGAGCTTCGATTTGAAGCCGGGCGAGACCCTCGGCGTCGTCGGCGAAAGCGGGTGCGGAAAGTCGACGCTTGCCCGCGCCGTGCTCAAGCTTGTGCCGCAAACCGCAGGGACTGTGGCCTGGATGGGGCGCGATATCTCCAATGCTGACCGGACAGTCATGAACGGCCTGCGCGATGATCTGCAGATCGTATTCCAGGACCCGATGGCAAGCCTCGACCCGCGTATGACAATTGGCAACTCGATTGCCGAACCGCTGACCGTGCACGCTGCGCACCTCGACAAGGCAGCGCGCGAGGAAAAAGTTCGGGAGATCATGCCGAAAGTGGGCCTCGATCCGGCACTGATCAATCGCTATCCGCACGAACTGTCGGGCGGGCAAAACCAGCGCGTCGGCATCGCGCGGGCGATGATCCTCGAGCCGAAGCTGGTGGTCTGTGATGAAGCCGTCTCAGCGCTGGATGTATCGGTGCAGGCGCAAGTCGTGGACCTGCTGATCGAGCTGCAAAAGGAGTTCGGTCTGGCCATGATCTTTATCAGCCATGACCTGTCGGTTGTTCGCGAGATTTCGCATCGCGTCATGGTGCTGTAT